>JAFIES010000094.1 GCA_020832415.1 Balneolaceae bacterium
ATACTAGGCGGCGTGGTTGGGATCTTCTCACCGGCATCGGGCATTTTGATGGCACTTGCTGCACTTTTTGGGGTCATTGGTTTTGTGATGGTTATCGTCCATTTTCTGGAAGCCATTTTCAGAGGCGGAAAAGTTTCCATAATCTCCGGTTTTTTCCTTGCCTTGTTTAATGCTGTTGTATTGGTAGCAGTATCATTTACAACCACTGTTACTCTCACCGTTTGGACAGTGCTGATGGCCGTTCCGGTTCTGCTGATTGTTATAGGAGCTCTTGGCCTGCTTCGAAGATCAGAAAAACCACTGATTCTTACCGATAACAGGGCACTTCTGCTGAACTCTGTTGTTGCGTCGCTCTTTGCCATTTTTGCGATGTTTGGATTTGCTCCAACCGGTGTGGAATTCTTTCCCGAAACAGATCCCAACAGGATAATTGTTGAACTTGAGGGGCCCATTGGAATGAATGTGGATGCCAGTAACGAAATTGCAAAATATGCACAGGAAAGAATATATGAACTCATTGCAAACGATGAGAAAGTTAAAGCCAACATCGAAAGTGTTCAAACCAATGTTGGAGTGGCAGGAGATCCATTTTTTGGAGGTGGCGGGCAGAGCCCCGAGCTTTCACGAATCACCCTGAACCTAGTTGATTTTGGAGAAAGAGCGGAACCATCTGCAGCCACTTTAACCAAACTGCGCGAAGTAGTGCGTGATATTCCGGATATCATCATCAGTATTGAAGGGGAAGAAATTGGCCCTCCAACCGGTGACCCTGTAAATATTGAAGTATCGGGTGAAGATTTTGATGAAATTGTTCGGATTACACAGGATATTACCCAAATTCTTATAGAAGCATCTACAGCACAAACCGTACCTGGCCTTGTTGATGTTCGGAACAACGTGAGTGGCGGACTGCCGGAATATCGAATTCTTGTTGATTACGAAGCTGCAAGTCGGTTTGGCCTGAGCATGGCAGATATTGCACAGACTATACGAATAGCCAACAACGGCCTTGAGGCAAGTAAATGGCGCGACGGAGAAGATGAGTACGATATTATGGTTCGATTACGCCCTGAAGACAGGCAAGACCTTGAAAGCCTAAGAAATCTTAATATCAGAACCCAAATGGGCACAAGCGTTCCGCTGGTTTCTGTAGCCACATTCGAAGAGGGCTCCGGACTGGGTAATATTACCCGTCTCAATCTCGCCAGAACTGCAACAGTGGTTGGTAAAGCATCACCGGGTTTTAGCGGCCCTGAAGTTTTGGCTAATGCTCAGGAAGTGCTTGCAGAGTATCAGCAAAATCTGCCTCCGGGATATACAATGCAATATACCGGTGAAAGTGAAGATCAGGAAGAAGCATTCGGTTTCTTAACAACGGCACTAATGGTAGGTTTTGCATTAATTTTCCTTGTGATGCTGGCCAAATTTAACAGCCTTGTATCACCGCTGATCATTATGACAGCCGTTGGGCTCAGCCTGATTGGCGTATTGCTTGGCCTTATTCTCACCCGAACACCATTCGGATTGATGACCTTCATCGGTATAATATCCCTTGCCGGTATTGTTTGTGTGAACAATATCGTACTGATGGATTACGTGAAACAGCTCACCGAACAGGGACTAAGCAAAAAGAATGCAATTATTGAGGCTGGGTTGATACGTTTTCGGCCGGTAATATTAACAGCGCTTACCACCATTCTCGGCCTTGTACCGCTAACTTTTGGGATCAATATTGACTTTGTAGAGTTGTTCACAAGTTTCGACCCCAAATTTCAGATTGGCTCAGAGAATACAGCTTTCTGGGGGCCAATGGGTATAGCCATTATCAGTGGTTTAACGTTTGCTACGTTCCTTACACTTGTAGTGGTGCCGGTAATTTACTCCTCATTCGATTCTGTTTCTAAGCGAATAGCTTCTCTCAGATAGCAGATTTATGAGATTTTGGGCAGATCTTTACAATCGTGAGATCTGTTCAAAATTTCTTATTTTCAGCAGTCAAATTAAAACAGAATATCAAAATAAGTTTCGCTGTGATACAACGCCCTCAAACACTTTACCTGCTTGGAGCCACACTTTTCAATTTCGCTGTATTCTTTACCACACTCTACAGCCGGGCAATGGCAGACCCGGTTCAATGGATAGGCTGGGGGCTTGCACTCTCTTTAACCCTTGTAATGATTATAAGCTTTGCGGCTATTTTTCTTTATAGAGACAGGCTGAAACAACTCAGTGTGGTGAAATTTGCAACCTATATACAGATTGTAGCATTGGCCGCAGTTGCGGGGGTTATTTTTTCATTGGGAGGTCTTGGTGCATATCTGCTTTGGGAGGTTGTAGGTTTAGTGCTTGTTTTTCTCTCATTGCTGTTGCTTTGGCTCGCCGGCCGGGGTATTAAAAAAGATGAAGATCTCGTAAAATCGATGGACCGAATACGGTAGTCACCTCTTGAATACTTCCACAAATTCAGAAATACCTGCTTTAAAGGTTACCGTTCTATTGGTAATTGGGTTGCTAACCTTTGGGTTTGCCCCAATACTGGTTCGCTTAGCAACCGATGTTGAAGCATTAACACTTGCAGCTCTTCGAACCTTTTTTGCGGCACTCTTTCTCATTCCTTTCTGGCTGCCAAAGAGAGTGCCGCTTAAACAGCTCAGAGAAAATGGTGCTAAACCGTTATGGCTTATCGCTGCTGGAGTATCACTCGGATTGCATTTTTCGCTCTGGATTTGGTCCCTGCACTATACATCCGTCGCCTCTGCTTCTGTACTTGTTACCATTCATCCCGTAATGCTAATTGTGGCAGAAAGTCTCATTTTTAAAAAACAGTTCAGGCCGTTAGTGTGGATTGGTGTTTTCATAGCATTTGGAGGTTCTGTATTGTTGGGAATATCTGATGATACACAGGCAGGCCAGTTTCCCAATGCACTGCTTGGTAACATTCTTGCCTTTTCTGCAGCAGTAATCTTTGTGGTATACTTCCTCATAGGCCGAAAAATAAGGCAGCACACCGAATGGATTGATTATGTTTTCTATGTCTATCTCTATGCAGCAATTACCTGTGTTGTACTCTCATTAGTATGGTCCGGTGGGTGGCCTTACATTAGCGGAATGGCGCTGCTTGTTGGCATAGCACTGGCAATTGGCCCGACAATTATTGGGCATGGATCCATGAATTATGCCGTTAAATATGTTTCTCCAACACTACTCTCTACACTGATATTGTCAGAAGCAGTTATAGCCGCAATTGCAGCCTACTTCATTTTCAATGAAATACCGGCTGCACTTTCTATAATGGCAATGTTGATTATTATGACAGGTGTTGCGTTTAGCTGGACAAGGCGAATCGCAAGGAAAAACGTAGCTTGAGTTGAATCAATAAATGATGAAATCACTTTTCGACCTGTTTTTATGTAGAATAATAAGTTTAATTTCAATTCATACAACTGCTTTCACCACAGTATTTTAATCAGTAAATGATATTTACGGTTCATTAAGTTAAACAGGTTGAATTTACAAGATTTTGCTCATCTGCAACAAAACAGGTAAATTAATCGTTACAAACAGTCAAATTCAACCACATAAATACAATAGTAACAATCCGGTTAAGGGTAGATTACTCAAGAGATAAACAGATTTTAGTTCGTTTAGAGTACTTATACAGATCATGTTGGATAAGCAGTTTATAATGAAAGTAATACTGTACCTATCATTTCGATAGCCATTGGTTGAAACTTTCTCTATTGAGAACGAACCTCGAACACATGAACACGAAAACATTTTCATCCAGGAAGCTCACTTTTTTAGCTTTAATTCTGCTATCCTTTTCCCTGATTCAATGCCAAAGAGGGAAAGATGCACCCGATCGCACCCGCAGCGGATTGCTAACTCAATATGAACCAATTGAGAGAGATTTTGCAGAGATTAAAGCAGGTGGTGTATTGAGGATGATTACGTATTACAGTTCCAATACCTATTTTTTAAATCAAGGGCTCGAAGTAGGTTTTGAATATGAACTGCTTCGTGAATTTGCCAGAGAGAACGATCTTGCACTCGAAGTGATCATTTTAGGTGCCGATGAAAACCCATTTGATCTTCTAAACCAGGGCATAGGAGATGTAATTGCAGCAAATTACACCATCACCGATGAACGCCGTGAAGTAGTAAATTTTACACGTCCATACAATATTGTGGATCAAATTGTAGTCTACTCTGCTGATTTGCCAAACAGGCCGCAAACATTGGAAGAACTTTCAGAATCAAGAATACCCATCTCAGTGAGGAGGAACAGTTCATACTATAACCGGCTCGTTGAACTGATTGAGGAAGGGTATGATTTAGAGATTGATATTATCTCTGAAAATATGGATACAGAGGCGGCCCTTGTACAGCTGGCAAATGGTAATTTGCGGGCAACTGTGGCCGATGATAACATGTTTCACGCGGCAAACAGATATATGGAGGGTCTCTATGAGGGACCGGTAATTGCAGAAGCTGATACTATTGCATGGGCTATTCGAAAAAATGCACCGGATCTTGAGAGTCGAATGAACCGGTACCTTTATAAACATTTTCGGATGGTTGCCGAAGACGACAGGCCGAGGCGATCTACATTTTTGAATATTTTGAGGCGAAAATATTTTGAACAGAGTCGTCAGATGGCCGAGTATTACAACCCCGATTGGCAGTATCAGTCTGTTGGTATTATTTCTCCATATGATGATATGGTGAGAGCAGTTTCTGAAAATCTTGGCTTGGACTGGCTCCTGATAACGGCTATGATTGCTCAGGAATCCAGTTTTAATCCTGATGCAAAAAGCTGGGCCGGAGCCGTTGGGCTGATGCAAATTATGCCTCAGTTTGTTGAAACTCCTTACGAAGAACTTTATGACCCTTATACGAATATTCAGGTTGGTTCGCAGATTATAAAAGACCATTTAGATCATTATGCTTATATGGATAGTACCAATCAAATTGCTTTTGCCCTGGCAACGTATAATGTTGGTATGGGCCACATGGCTGATGCAAGGAGACTGGCGATTGACCGAAACCGTAATCCTAATGAATGGGAAAATATCGCAGATGCTCTTTTGATGCTGATGCAGCACAGGTACTACCAAAATGCACGATATGGATTTGCAAGAGGAATTGAGCCTGTTCGCTATGTAGAAGAGATTATGAACCGTTATCGAACGTATGAGGCAATTTTAGCACTTGCCGAGCAGCAACAACGCTCCGGATTAACGAACCTGGTGGGGCCGCAAATCAGTCGCAGGCCTTAAGCACCAAAAGTGTGAGATCATCAGAAAATTTGTTACCTGAATACTCCTTCACACTATTTACAATTGCATCAAGTATTTCCTGAGAGCTTTTATCTCTGTTGCTGACGATGCAATCTTTCAATCTCTTTGTACCATACTCCTCATCACCGGCATTCATCGTTTCGTCAATACCATCGGTATAACAAACCAGCAGATCACCGGAATTTAACTGAATATCGGTTTGGACGTATGGCATCATCGTCTCCATAGCACCGAGCAGAAGGCCACCATCTGTAAGTTCAATGAACTCATCTTCCCCAAACCGCAATAACAGCGGAGGGTTGTGCCCTGCGTTAACATACCTGAGAATTTTATGATCATTAATATACTTAGCCCAAAAAAAGGTAATAAACTTGTCAGAGGGGGTGTTTTTGTGGATGATATTGTTGATTCTGTCTGTAGCCTCACTCAAGGTGATCTCCACTGGCAGAAGCACATGAAGCATTGATTGAAGATTGGCCATCAGTAGTGCGGCAGGCACCCCTTTTCCGGTAACATCTGCAATCGCAAAAATCGTATTGCCATCGGGAGCTTCAGCAATGTCAAAATAATCACCGCCAACCTCACGCGATGAAATTGTTTTTGCAGCAAGATCTACGCCGGCAATTTCAGGAATTGGATCAGGGAGCAGCCCTTCTTGTATCGCTTTAGCAATGGATAATTCTTCTTCCATCCGCTCTTTATCGATCCTCTCTTCAAGGAAGAACGTTTTTTGAATGGAGATTACAGCAAGGTTTGCGAGGGATTTGAGGAAGTTATAGTCGGCATCAGAAAATGGAATTTTATTGACTCTCTCTCCCACTCCGATCAGAGCAACTCTCTCATTTTGAATGGTTACGCTGAACAGCGTGGTGATGTGGCTTTTATTGATCCAATCATGCCGGTTTCTGAGATCGTCATCAACAACGATGATATCTTCATCAGCCTCTGAGAATATACGATCGATCTGCTTTTGAGAAGGCTTTGTAACTGCCCCGCTGGATGCCAGGAGCGAATAAGAATCTCCTGTTTTGTATATCAAAAAGAAAGTTCTGATAAAAAGCTGGCCAAGCAGTGCAAATTTGAAAATTGACGATATTTTATCTCTGTCAACAAGCAGGTTAAATTCTTTTGACAGATCGAAAAGTGTATTAAGCTCGTGAATACGGCGGTCAAGATTCCTGTAGGTGGTTGTAAGCTCTGTAAATAGTTGAGAGTTAACCAAAGCAGCTGTTGATATGATGCAGAGGCTCTCGGCAAATTCAAGATCTTCGGGATTGAATTTGCGGTTGTTTGCTTTTGGGCCCAGCAGTAAATAACCGTGATGATTGTTACTGGTTCTTAAATTGAACAGATAGCAATTATTCAGGTCGGCATCAGCTGATGGAATAAGATTACTATTCCCGGTTAATTCGAAGTACGATTGGTTAACCTGTTCACTATTCAATTCAAAATTGTAGTGTGAACCTTCTTGAAATTTGTCGAACCCTTTTCTCTTTTTTAAGCAATACGTTTCTTTGACCGGATCATGAATAAAAATGGCGGCTTTTGTAACAAGGAGCCTGCCCATCAAAATGAGCAATAAATTATTGATGATAAAAGCAGAGTCTCTTGATTCTACCAGCATTCTGCTGGTCTCAAGAACTGTCTTTAGCTCGAATTTTGAGTGAGAATTCTCTTTTGAGTGGTCAATTTTCACGTTAATCAACTCCTGATTTTACTCATTCGAAGAACATTCTTCTCACTGTTTGCAGAGTAGCTAACATCATCCATCAATGTTTTTATAAGATAGACTCCCATACCGCCTCTCTTTTTCTTCTCTATCTGTTTCTTTAAATCAGGTTTTTGATACCTGTCAGGATCAAATCCGGCACCTTTATCTGTAAGGATTATGCTTAGTTGAGCGCCGTCAAATTGGAGCTCGATGGTGAATTTTTTTGTTTTGTCGAAACTGTATGCATGTTTGATGATATTGGTGCACGCTTCATCTACTGCAAGCTGGATGTCCGATATATGCTTTTCACTGAATCCATGTTCCCGAGCATGTTTTGCCACGAACTTGCGTATTTCAGCAAGGTTTGAAGTGGCAGCCTTAATGGCTTTTTGGTATGTAGCCGAATTACTCAAATGGGTGATTAGCTGTCGCTTAAAAATTTATTTATAGCCTGCTTTTCGTCATCAAAAATGTCGTATAGAGTAGGAAAGCCAAGCAGATCGAAAACGTTATACACTTTGTCATTCATGTTGGATAGCTTGATATCTCCTCCAATAGTTCTCACATCTTCAATGTAGGCCATAAAAACACCAAGGCCGGCACTTGCTATGTAGTCAAGTTCTCGGAAGTTTACAATAATATTGGACTTGTGGTTGCTGATGAGATTTTTAAGTGATTCCTCGAGTTGCGAAGCAGTATGGGCATCGAGCTCACCATAAAGATCTAATATCTCAAAACCGTCTGAGTTGCGTTGCTCAATTTTGAATGTTTTCATCGATGGTATAGGTCTAATTGAAAAGAATGCAATATATCGAATATAGAAATAAGAGAGTCAGGCTAAAAATAAGAATACGATGTAAAAGATGGGCATGTTACAAAAAAAAGAGGGTATCACACGTATCCGGTGTGATACCCTGACTATTCATCAAGAGAGACGCTACTTGAGCGCATTCCATATTAGTAAAAATGATTGTAAATCCACAATAATAAATGAGAAAGAGCCCCTTAAATTTGAAAATTCAGCATTTTTACGAGTATGAAATCAGCAATATAGGTAAAAACACTTATGTCAAAAGTAGCTTTCAATTACTTATGATTCGGATTTAAAAAGGAGTGAAAATCTAGGAAATAAAAAAAGCCATCACAAGATGTGATGGCTTTTGAAAGATGAAATTTGGACTAAAATGAATTAATCCATTTTTCTGATCTTGATATTTCTAAACCACACGTCATCGCCATGATCCTGAAGGGCAATGTATCCGGGCTGATTGATACCAAATTGCTCGTACTCAGCAAACTTGCTGTTGGCTACCATTTCATCCCAGGCAGGTGTACCAAGGTGGTATTCAACGACAGGTTCTCCATTTTGGAAATGTACTACTGTGCCCCTGTAAACAAGAACTTCAGCTTTATTCCATTCGCCTGCACCACGGAAATTTTGTGGATTTGCAGGGATCAGGTCGTAGAGTCCACCGGCTTTTCTGTTTCCATCTACACCCAATTCAGCGTCGGGGTGGCGGTCGTTATCCAGAATCTGCATTTCAGGTGCTGATTGCCAGATAGGTGTGTTTTCGATTTCCTGGCCAAGGTAGAAAATACCGGAGTTTCCTCCTTCTGAAACTTTCCACTCAAGCGAAAGCCTGAAATTGTGGAATTTTTCATCAAAAATGATATCTCCGCCTTCACCACCTGCTTCGCCCATACCGGTGCCGATCACGCGCAGTGAGCCGTCGTCTTCAACAACCCAGCCGCCTTCAGGAAACGAATCCTGATTGTAGCCGCGCCATCCGGTAGTGGTTTCTCCATCAAACAGAAGCACCCATCCCTGATCAATTTCCTCTTGTGTAAGGGTATTTACAGGTACTTCAGTTTCCGGTTCTGTTTGTTCTGCTTGTTGTTCATCTGATGAGCAAGCTGCCAAAAGAAAGGCAGCAAGCATCATTGCAGATAAAACACTAATCATCGAAGTGATTTTCATAGGTTTTAAATGTTAAGTTTTGGTTCAGATTAAATTATGCTGGCATATCCGGCAAGTCCCATCCTTCACGATAATTCGTTTTGATGAGGCTGTTTGCGAATTCACGTGCATTGAGCGGATCAGTCATATCACGACGGAAAGATGGATGCCCATCTTCGATTGTAAAGCCATCTTCAATGATGATTCTCAGATTTTCATCCGGCCCAATGTTAGTGAACTGCATGTTTTCGCCATCCCAGTGAAGCTCTTTGTTTAAAGCCTGCAGACGTACAGCAAGTACACCCATTACAACCATTTCATTGAATGGACCTGATTCATGGAATGCAGATTTCGCTTCTGTACGGTATTCCGGAGTCTCCTTGCACGCGCGTACCCAATCCATGTAGTGATCGGTTTCAACGCGACGCTCGGTTTTTGGTACGTCAGGCACTCTGCCGGAGAGTAACCATGGATCTGAGCCATAGCAACCACAAATCATTGTATCTTTTGATCCGTGGAAGATCACAGCACCACCCTGGTGGTTCATATTACCGCCGCCCGGCCATGCATCTGGCTTGTATTTCTGTGCTTCGGTCCAGCCTTCTGGCTTCACAGGCTGTAAGCCGCCATCATACCAGTCGATTTCAACTGCAGGCTGAATACCAAAGCTTGTTTCTCTTCTTGGGTAAACAAGACGAACTTTCTGTGATACCGGTGCACTATCTCTCAGGAGCATGGATGAGCTTCCCTGTACTTTTGTAGGATATCCAAGCTCAAGAGCTTTGAAAGGAGCTTCGAGAATATGGCAGGCCATATCGCCCAGTGCACCTGTTCCGAAATCCCACCATCCGCGGAAATTCCATGGTGTGTAAATTTCATGGTAGGGTCTCATTTTAGCAGGGCCCACAAACAGATCCCAGTTCATGGTGTCGGGTACAGCCATCTCTTCGGACGGTGTATTAAGACCCTGTGGCCAGATCGGACGATCTGTAAAGGATTCGATTTTTCGAACTTCACCAATTTCACCTGCTCTGATCCACTCAATCATCAGGTTGATACCTTCGTTTGAAGAACCCTGATTACCCATCTGTGTGGCAACTTTGTACTTTTCAGCAAGCTTTGTAAGAAGTCTTGATTCGTAAACAGTATGTGTTAATGGCTTTTCAACATATACGTGTTTGCCTTGCGCCATTGCATGAGCAGCTACTGCAGCATGTGTATGATCGGAAGTAGCAACCATTACAGCGTCAATGTCATCCATCATTTCATCATACATAACCCGCCAGTCCCAGTATTTCTCTGCATTTGGGAAATAATCGAAACAATTTTGTGAGTATCTCCAGTCAGTATCGCAGAGCGCTACGATATTTTCTGATTCCATCTGGCGAAGTACACCAAAGCCACGCCCGCCAACACCAACACCGGCAATATTTAATTTGTCGCTTGGAGCTTTATGGCCTAAGCCACTTACTACTTTACTTGGCAGAATGGTAAAACCGGCAGAAAATGCAGCGGCTTTCCCGAGAAAATCACGGCGTGATAAGCCATCTTTCTTTTTATTGTCTAACTCTTTCATGATTGGACGTATTTATTTTTTAGGTTCAGTTATCAGATATCCTTTTTTGAGTGAGTACATCTTAAATTACAAATCAGGAAAGCTGGCACTCAATAGAGGAGAACACCACTTAGACCGAGCCGGATTTGCTGAATTTGTACCATCAAAATTAGCATACATTACCGTTATATTAATCTTTTTTTCTTGATACGTCAATTAAAAGGATGCGCTTTCACAGCTTTATGCATAAAGAGGGCGATATTTAAAGTAATAAGGGTGATATTGAGATTATGTAACCTGCCGTTTGCCAGAAACAAACAGTTTTTAAACGAGTAAAAAGCCATCAACAGAGATAAACACGAAAACCAAATAAAAGTCTTATGAAACTAATCATAAAAAGTACAATTCTGTTAATTAGCACACTGTTTTTTATTTCCCTGAACAATACTGCAGAGGCGCAGTGGGCAGTTGGTGCTTCCTATGAAATTAGATCGGAAGACCCTACCAACGGTTTTGGTGCCAGAATAGAGAGGGAATTTCTCCGGGGAGTTCCACTGTTTGATGTGAACGTCAGAGCTCATCTCAGCTATTTTAATGACACCAACAATTTGAGCATCAGCGAATTCGACATCAGCGGAGATTTTGATGTATACGATTTTGGACTTGCCACCACCCTTGGAATGAACGTTGGTATCGTAAAACCATATGTGGGGCTTGGTATTGGTACAGAACGTTATAAATTTAGCCCTAATCTTGCAGAGGCCGCATTTAAAGAGAGAGGGTATTATTACAACGGATTTGGCGGAGCTGAAGTTAGCCTTCTTCCATACCTAAAACCATTTATCGAGTATCGAATCAGTCGCCTATCATCGATGGACGACATCAGTTTTGATAATATCGGACGTTTCGCAGTTGGATTGAATATCCGGTTTTAGGTGGAATAATTGAGAGATTAAACCTGCAAAAGTAATGGTTCAGGCAATTTCATAGAATCAAAAAAATGCTTAGTTTATATAGACTGAATTTAAATAAGAAAATTTGGATTCAGTTTAACTGCTTTATCTTGGTTTGATTTGAATGTTGCTTGAAGTAAAAAATATTGAGAAGTCGTTTGAAGATGATGTTCCTGTAATACAGAAAGCATCATTCGAAGTGCAGGAAAATGAAATTTTTGCACTGCTTGGCCCAAGTGGCTGTGGTAAAACTACAACTCTTCGATTGATCTCCGGCTTTGAACATGCTGATCAGGGAGAAATCTATCTCAATGGTGAATTGCTATCATCAAACAGGGTGCATGTAGCTCCCCAAAAGCGTGGTATTGGGTTTGTTTTTCAGGATTATGCTCTTTTTCCACACATGACAGCACTCGATAATGTTGCTTTTGGTTTAACTGCACTGCCAAAGTTCAAAAGAAAGGTTTTTGCTGAAGAAGTATTATGCCGAACCGGCATGGGCGATCATAAACATAAAAGCCCCGCAGAACTTTCAGGCGGCCAGCAGCAAAGAGTGGCACTTGCCAGGGCTATCGCACCGGAGCCAAAACTTGTTCTGCTTGATGAGCCCTTCTCAAATCTCGATGCCATGCTTCGGGAATCAACCAGGAAAGAAGTACGGTCTATTCTCAAAAAAGCCGGTATGAGTGCTGTATTGGTAACACACGATCAGGAAGAAGCATTATCCTTTGCCGACCGCATTGCTGTAATGAACGAGGGCAGAATTGAACAGATTGGCTTGCCTGAAGAGGTTTACTATAAGCCAAAAACCAAATTTGTTGCGCAGTTTCTTGGCCGTACCAATCTGTTTGAAGGAAATGTTGATAATTGTGATTCAATTCAGACAAAACTTGGCCATATAAAGCTGAACCGGTCAGCAAACGGCCATGTGATGTGCTCTATACGGCCTGAGCATCTAACCATTGAAACTCCAAATGGAAGTTCAAATGGCTATAGCCGGGGAATAATTATTGCAAGAGAGTTTAAAGGGCACGATATCACATACCATGTAGAGTGCGGCGGTGAGCGATACATTATCCATACTGATAACCGCATTATCTTTGAAAAGAATGATGAGGTTGTTGTAAAGCCGCTTGAACCCGCAGTGGTGCTGGATAACCTGAATTAATATCACACAGTTTGTGATTATTTGGTTTTTGTACGCAACGAAAACAGCTTTTAAACCGTAATACTACTTCCACTATGAATTAGGATTCGGTTTTGATCAAATTTTTGATTCCCCTCTTTTTATTTGCCCTGCTACCCTTTGCTTTGTCGGCTCAGCAAGATGTAAGCGGATCTGTAATCGACGCGCAAACCGGCGAATCCCTTCCATCGGCTACCATACTTTTGGAAGGTACCTATCGGGGAACCATTACAAATCCCGATGGCCGTTTCTCGATTGATATTGATAATTACCCTGCAACATTAATTGTAAGATACATTGGGTATGACAGTGAACGGGTTGTACTCACTGAAAGGCCCGAAAGCCCGGTTTATGTTGAGATGAGCAGATCTGTAACAGAGCTGGAAGAAATTACAGTTACTGAGAAAGATCCCGGCCTCTCTATCATGGAGATTGTTATTGCCAGAAAACAGATTTGGCGGGCCAATCTGAATACCTATAAAGTGGATGCATACACACGGCAGTCTCTGCGTAATGATACCTCAATCGTATCTATTACTGAAAGCAGCTCTATTGCATATTGGGATCGAGAACTTGGCCACAGGGAGGTGCAATTATCACGCAGGCAAACATCCAATCTCTCTGAAGACCAAAACTTCTCAGGTGTCCGGTATCAGCCAAATTTTTATGATGATAATATTCAGATAGCCGGTTACCAGATGGTTGGAATTACCCATCCCGAGGCTACGCGTTACTATAATTTCAGGCTGCTTGAAACGGAGCAGATGGATGGTAAGCCGGTTTACAAGATTGAAGTAAAGCCGCGAAGGCAGTTGCAGCCACTTTTTGAGGGAACTGCATGGGTATTAGGGCGTGATTATGCCCTTCTTGAAGTTGAATTGAAACCGAATGATGTGGTGAGTTTTCCGCCTCCTGTGCAGGATTTTGATCTCTCATACCGCCAGCAGTTCAGCAATTATGGAGGTGAATTTTGGCTTCCTGTTGATATGAGAGTGGAAGGGTTAATACGAATTGGCATCATCGGCCTTCGATTTCCTCAAATACAATTCCGGCAAACATCCCGTTTGACCGATTATGAGATAAATGTGGAGCTGCCCGACTCAATCTATCAAAGAGATAACTGGTTTGCCCGGGCCGACTCGGCTGCATTGAATCGTCTTGAGCCAAATATTGAACCCATACCACTCACACTGGAAGAAGTTTCTGCATATGAAACGATAGACAGTACTGCCACACTTGAGGAGGCATTCAGGCCGGAAGGTTTTTTGGCGAGGATGGCAGAGGCAAGTGATGGAGACGGCAGTGGAGGGTTTGGTATAGGTGGCGGCAGACTGGCATCATCCGGAATTTCTCCAAGATTGAGATTCAACAGAATGGATGGTTTTCATGCAGGACTTAATTTTAATCGCCAATTGGGTGATTTCGGAATTCGATTGAAATCCTTTGGCGGCTACAGCTTTCATAGTGAACTTTGGGACTATGGGCTTTCCATCAATCAAAGATTATTGCCAATTGGCGGTGACGCTGTGTACCTGAAAGCAGGTTATGAAAATAGTACAGATACCATTTATCCATCAAAACAATACGGCATTGGCTTAGGTAGTATTGTAATGATATTGGGCGGAGAAGATTATTTCGACTACTATCGTAACGAAAAAATGCATGCGGGTCTGCTTTTTCGAAGACTACTGCCCCGAACCGATCTTTACATCTCATTCAATCGGGAGCATCACCGAATGTTCAGGGATCTTGAAGTGCTCGATTACAGCGTTTTTGGCTGGCATGATGAACGCAGGCCAAATCCATTGATTCAGGAAGGTACGCTACATGCTTTAAAATTTGATCTGGGTATAAATGTATCACCTAATACTCTTGGGTTTTCCGGCAGCAGGCAGCTTCAGTTTATGGTTGAGGTTTCGGATGATGCCATAGGCAGTGATTTTTCATACTCCAAATTTGATGTAGCACTTAATTTTAATTTTGAGACGTTTTTCCAGCGACGACTTTTCGCAAATACGCTCGATCTCCAAATTTCTGCAGGCACAGCTTTGGGCAGTCTACCTCTGCAGAGATTTGGCTCGATTGATGGCACAAAAAACCGATTTACCCCTTTTGGATCACTTCGCGCCAGAAAATATTTACCATACACAGGCAGCAGTTACTGGCTTGCAGTGGCAGAACATAACTTCAGAACCATACCTTTTGAAATACTTGGCCTGCAGCCGCTTGTTGACAGGGGTTGGGGAATCATTCTTTTTGGAGGTGCCGGTTATACCAATGCAAGCAGGGATTTTTCCGAGAGTGTAATGTTGACGGATGGTATTCACACGGAAGCAGGAATTAGCCTCAATAGTATATTCGGTGTTCTTCGGGTTGATTTTACCAAACGCCTTGATGCTCCCGGAGCCTTTATTGGGATTAGCCTGCCACGATACTTCTGATCAATATTCCGGATAGAATGGGTAGGGGTTGATAGGTCTGAATGAAACTCGTCTGATCTCACTGCAGCTGTTAAATTCGTCAATGGCACCATCCGGGCATTCACTGGTTGAGATCGATTCGAAATTCACATCAATTCTCTCTTCTGTTACTCCATTTTGTATGAGGTAGTCTGAAACGGCCTCAGCTCTTTGATCAAAGACAGACTCTAAACCATTCTCATCTACCTCAGATTCATTTTTAAAGACAATAATTTCAACCCTGAACTTTTCAGCTGTTATTAGTTTTTGTGAATTGATTTCCAAAACCTCAGAGGCGCTGTTATCGAGCTCTGAATCGCCAAAGTGGAAATAGACAGGATTTAATTCATTGCTGCGGATAAAAGGCGGATCATTCGGATCGAGTGGGTTGGTCCCCATTTCAACTTCCTGACCATCTGTAAATCCGTTGCCGGATGTATCCTTTATCAGAGGGTCTGTTCCAAAGAGAAAAATCTCATCATAATCAGAAAGTCCGTCACCATCCGTGTCGGGATTGAGGGGATCGGTGCCGTAAATATAGATCTCATCATAGTCAGAGAGACCGTCTCCGTCACTGTCTCTTTCCATCAGTTCTTCATCTGAAAGTGTAATTAAATACTCAATGGTGAGGTCTCCAGGCTCAGGTTCGGGTTGATTGGTTCCGCAAGCTGCAAATAGTAATAGTGCACCAATAAAAAAAGAGGTGATTTTCAGCGGGCTAAGTAACAGAAATTTCATAAGATGTGAAATTAGTTGGGAATAAAGAATGATGCCTTTCCTCCAAAATAACGAAGCGTAAAAACCAATCAAAAGGTTTTTGACTTGTAGCATGAAAAGGTGATATATTTGTGGTCTTTGGGGCTATAGCTCAGCTGGCTAGAGCGTCGCGCTGGCAGCGCGAAGGTCCGGGGTTCGAATCCCCGTAGCTCCACAGAATACGCTAATATAGATTTGAGTTTTTATTTGAAGCTTTAAAAATATATTAGTGAGTTACCGGTATCGTTTTGCGAAGCAATACTTCGCGGGTTCGAATCCCCGTAGCTCCACCACTTTTAGAAACCCGAATGAAGAAATTTATTCGGGTTTTTTATTCAAATTGGGCTCAAAAGGCCTTATCTTTCAAATTCGGGGCAAGTTCCATACAGCCAGCTCCCTGTGAACTCCGTCAGGGTCGGAAGGCAGCAGCGGTAGCAGGTCGTAGCGGCGTGATATGGGTAGCTTGCCCTATTTTTTTATCCCATCTTTTGTTCAATATCAGCCGCAATATGATCTGCATGAATGCGTGTATTCTCAATGAAAAGTCTGCTCGTATCCATTCCACCACATACAACACCGGCCACGTATAATCCTTTTCTGTTGGTCTCCAGTGTTTTATCACTATACACAGGCATTTTCAGATCATCATTTGAGAGCTCTATACCAAGTTTTTCCATGATGCCAAAGTTTGGATGATAGCCCGTCATCGCCAGAACAAAATCATTCGGTATGGTGATTAATCCTTCAGGCGTTTCTATATCAACTTCCCCTTCGCGTATCTCTTTCAACTCTGAGCTGTAATAGGCAGTAATCGACCCCTCTTTGATTCTGTTCTCAATGTCTGGCTTTACCCAATATTTTATGGAGGGTTTCAGTGTTGGATACCTCACAAGAATACTCACATTGGCATTGCAGTGCCAGGTTTCAAGTGCAGCATCAGCTGCAGAGTTACCGCCCCCAACTACCAGTACATTTTGCCATGCATAGCGATGTGGCTCATCATAATAGTGTGTTACTTTAGGGAGGTCTTCTCCGGGTACATTCATTCGGTTTTCCTGGCCATAAAAGCCGGTAGCAAGAACTACTTTTTTTGCAGAATATGTGCCTTTATTGGTCTTTAATATAAAATTGCCGTCGTTTCCTTCTACATTAAGCACCTCTTCGTACAGCCTGATATTGAGCTTGTAGTGCTCAGCTGCACGCCTGTAATATTCAAGAGCCTCCTGCCGGGTGGGCTTTGGCCCGTGCGAAATAAACGGAATATTCCCGATTTCGAGTTTATCGGAGGTTGAGAAAAATGTCATCTTAACGGGATAGTGAAAAATGGAGTTCACAAGGCAGCCCCGTTCAATAATGAGCGATTCAATTCCTCTCTTTTTTAACTCTATTGCTGTGGCAAGCCCGATAGGGCCCGAACCAATTATGATTACCATATACTTTTTATTTGTGATGAATACTATAGAACAACTTTAACTGATCAATCGATTCAGAGATATGATCTATACAAAGCTTTTGAAATATTCAGCTACAGTTTTGTTCAGCCATCCCGGCGGGAGGCTCCAAAAACCTACATGGCCCCCTTTCTCTGTAAAACAAGGCTCAGTGAATGGATTTTTATGAATTACATCAATCGGGGTCCACTCAAACGGGCACATGGGATCTTCCTTACTGTGAACAACCAATGTATTCGTCTTAATTTTATCCATAAAATAGTAGCTTGCACACTGATGATAGTAATCATCGGCACTTTCAAACCCATGAATTGGTGCGGTAACCTGATCATCAAATTCATAGAGTGTTGATCCGGTAAACTGAGGAAGATCCGGGAACTGCTCTCGTTTCTCTTCAAGCTTTTTTTGAAGAGTTCGCAGAAATCTGATTGAGTAGAGCTTATTAAAGCCTTTTTCCAGGTTATGAGAGCCCTTTTCAAGTTCAAACGGAGTGGATATTGTTGCCGCAGCTTTTACCGGATGATTAGTACCGTGTGCTTTCAGATAGTTAAGCAGCGCGCTCCCACCAAGAGAAAATCCCGCCGAGACAATAGGCGAATTCGGGTACTCACTTTCCACCCATTTATAGATGGTATGCAAGTCCTCAGTTTCACCGGAGTGGTAAAATTTTCTCTGTCTGTTCATTTTACTCCCGCACCCTCTGAAGTTTATCGATACAACCGTAAACCCGCGGGCTGAAAGTTGTTCGCCAAGCTGGGTGACATAATACCTTTTTGAGTGCCCCTCGAGGCCATGGAGCAGAACAGCAACCGGTGCATCTTTTCCTTTTTCTGAGACATCCAGTTCAAGAAAATCATCATCCGGCGTATCAATTACCACGCGCTGGTAGTGCAGAGTTGGCGATGGAAATAGCAGTGAACAAAGTACGGTGTGTACATGCCCGTTTACACACCAGGGTGCCGACTTAAAATGCTCTTTTTGTGTATTAAAATTCATCAGAACAAAATAACAAAGCCGGCAGGTAAATTCAGAGAGGTTTTTGGTATTTGAATTGCGTAAGAATTTGGCTTCTACATTCTGTATCATTTCTGCAGTCCGGCAACACAAAACAATCTGATTCTATGGAAACGGGTTTTCAAAAAAAGTCTCTAAAACGTATAGCTGCAATTGATCTTGGCACAAACTCATTTCACGCCGTTATCGTGGATATTTTTCCGGATGGTAGTTTTTATACGGTTGACAAATTAAAAGAGATGGTATTGCTTGCAGAAAAGGGGTTTGATGAAAACCTGTCACCCGATGCAATGGACCGCGCAGTTGAGGCTTTGAAAAAGATAAAAACATTAAGTGAGCATCAGGGCGCAGAGAAGATTTTAGCGTATGCAACAAGTGCAATCAGAGAGGCAAAAAATGGTGGTGAACTGATTCAGCGCGTTATCGATGAGGTAGGTATTAAAATTATCGCGATACCCGGCCGTGTGGAGGCAGAATTGATTGGGCTGGCTGTGCAGCATGGTGTGCAGATGCCAAGTACACCATCGCTCATTATGGATATTGGCGGCGGCAGTGTGGAGTACATCCTGGCAGATAAACAGAAATTCTACTTTCTCACGAGTAAAAAAATTGGGGTTGCCAGGATGACGGCTTCTTTTGTTGACAATGATCCAATCTCAGATGATGAGGTTAACAAACTGAGGGAGTATTATCGGTCTCAATTAACTGAGGTGGCACAGTCATTTGCAATACACAGGGGAGCCATTTTGATTGGTTCGTCCGGCACGATGGAGAATATTGCACTGATGATCTCCTACAGAAATAAAAAAACGCCAAGTTTAAGTGTGAATGAACTGAAATTCACAGCTAAGGAATTTTTTGAATTCTATGATGCAGTCATAAAGATGGATTATAACGAACGATCCAAACTTGAGGGACTGGATGAAAAACGGATTCATCTGCTTCCCGCCGGTTTGGTTCTGGTACACTATGTGCTGAAAACTTTCGGAATCAAAGAAGTTAAAATTTCGTCGCAGGCATTGCGTGAGGGTATTATTCTTCGATATTTGAAGCATGAGCTGGAAGATCTGCTTGAACTGGCCGACTCTGAAGGGCCTCGAAAACGCAGTGTGATGGAGCTTGTGCATAAATGCGACTGGCATGAATCTCATTCAAGACATGTGGCTAAGCTTGCACTCCATCTATTCGATCATTTCAGGCAGGATCTTGGATTGGGTAATTCCGATCGGGAGCTTCTTGAGTATGCTGCTTATATGCACGATATCGGCTACCATATTTCTCACAGAAAACATCACAAACACGCTTTATACATCATCCGAAATGCAGATCTGAAAGGATTTGAAGAGAATGAAATCGAAATCATGGCGAATGTTGCCAGGTATCACAGACGATCAACACCCAAAGCACGGCATCCACAGTTTAAAGCACTGGAAAAACCGGACAAAGAGAGGGTAACAAAATTGTCGGCTATTCTTCGAATTGCCGACGGGTTAGACCGAAGCCATTATCAGAATGTTCGGGCAATGGATATCGAAAAGACAAAAAAAGAGATTGTAATCACACTCAAAACGGAATCAGATGCCGAGCTTGAAATCTGGGGAGCCATGCGTAAAAATGCTCTCTTTGAGCAGGTTACAAAACGTAAGCTTCGAATAGAAGAGGCTGAAAGTGCAGAGCTGGTCTATTAGTTAGAAAGTGAGACAACCACTTTGAGTAGTCGTAAAAACAGTGACCTTAAAATCCTGTTTGGGAATATTTTGTAAAGCTGACTTGACATTCAGGGTGTTCTTCAATATCATAATGTAAACTCAACTTTACATTACTTCGTATGAACACTGCACAAATTCAAAAGTTACTACTGCCAAACCAATTTCGATATGTTGGCTATTCAGTTCTGAGTTTATGGTTTCTCTATTTTCTCTATGAAATAATAAACGCAGTGCTGGGAAATCAGGCTCCCTTTGTTGGGGATAACTTTTCTTCTGAAAAAACACTTGTATGGTTCTCTCTGGTTACATATCACTTTCCAATAATGGGTATAACACTGATTTTAGTTTCAAAAGAGAGAATAGAGGATGAATTTTCTCTGCAAATAAGAATGCAGGCATTCATTTTAGGATTGGTAGCAACAATTGTGCTGTCTGTTTTGATTTTACTCTATGCGTTGATTGTATCTCCAATGCAGGTATTTCTGTCGAGATTTGGCCTGCCAACAGGCCTATTGTTTATTTTAACAGCATATATTTGGCTTAAATGGAGAGCTTCCGGCTATGAAAAATAATGTTCGGGAACTTCGAAAACAGATCAAGCTAACACAGGCAGAATTAGCCAGTAAACTGGATGTGTCCAGGCAAACAATTCACGCTATTGAAAGTGGTGATTACAACCCATCAACACTGCTTGCCATCAAATTATCAAACTTGTTTGGAAAGAGTGTTAACGAGATTTTTTTTCTTGAAGAAGGCGAGTAGTTTAAGGTATGTTCGATCATTACCCATTCTTCTGCAGCTCTTTCAGCTTTTGAATGTACTCGTAACGTGCTTTAATTCCCGACCGGTTACCAAGTATCATTCCGGCATAGCATCCTGCTGCTGTTATGATTGCGAAGAGCAGTTCATTGGCGGCAATTCCATCGCTCATAAAGAAAATAAAGACAACAGGAGGGAGGAAAATAAGTAATGAGAGCAGCATGTGCAGGTTTGTGGGTACTGGCACTTTTCTGATGAAACGTTTCACCGCGGCAAAAGTGAGATTGAAGTATAAAAAGCTGATGAAAACCATCGCTAAAATACCCAGCCAGAAATCATATTCCGATGCTTCTAAAAAGCGATGAGTAAATATGATAATACCCAGCGATATCATAATTGCCCAGGTTGAATAAGCAAAAAAACGGGCTCCGTTCTGCATAAAATTTTTTTCTTTAAAGGTAAGGCTGTTGCTTTGAAATTCCATCAATAACTGTGCAGTGTATGATTGCGATCATCAAAATGAGGGAGGCCTTCTGCCTGTTGGAGTTGAGCTGCGTTCGAGATTATTCAAACCCGGAAGTTTCTGGAACAGACTCTGAATCTGCCCGCCCGTGAGAGAAAGCCTGAACATGTAGTATTGAAAATCGCCAAATGGGTTAAACTGAAATGAGAGATCCCAGCATACCATTTGCCGTCTTAAACTGAATTGTGACGGGGTAAGTTCTTTTTCGATGAAATCGTAACCAATTCTTGTGGTAACACTCCATTTCGGCGTGAGGTTAAACCGAATATTATTGGCATTCAAAACGGCTGACTTGCGTGCATCCTGGCCAAACTGATAGGTCCACCGATAACTAAAATCGAGCCCCATCTCAAACGTTGAGGCAAAATCCTGAACGGGTTGTGTATTAAAACGTGAATCAACAGGGCCGAAAAAAGCCTGATCATATGGGTCATAAGGCCTGTATGCCGGTGTGGTTACCCTGGCACCGCGCCTGCCTCGCCGTATATTGGTTGAGAGGCTCAAATTGTAATTTATTGGTTGAAGGAATTTGTTGCTGTCTTCCCAGATATAACGGTCTATTTCAACCCCGTTGTCATTTCTTGAATAGAAAGAGTAGGAGGCACTGGCTGAAAATCGCAAACCTTCCACAACTCTTGAGGAGAGCGATACGTTAACCCGGCCAAATTTAAGGCTGTCGGCCGCAAAATTATAACTCGATGTGGCAGAGAGATTGTCAATAATTCGCAGATTGGAACTTGTCACCTCACCGGTTGAATCACGCCTAACCCGTTTGGTTTCAAAAATATTTGTGATTCCGAACGACATGGTTTGCTGTTCGCCGGCTGAAGGACCGCCAAAGATTTCATCCTGAAATATGGAATAACGCTGAGTATTGCCAAGTGTATCGGTTTGAACTTCACGAAATACTCCCCATCGGTCTTCAGAAAAGTCCGGACTATAACTAAAGCTGATATTAGGCCTTACCGTATGCCTTAATCCTTCAAAATTGCCGATCCGCATCTGCGAGATACCATAAAACGTAGTGGTAAAATTCAAAGAAGTAGAAAAATCCCTGGCAGCCTCAAAGCCTTGAACGCGTCTGGTAACAACCCGGTTTTCCTCTTCATCAAACTCACGGCGAATAGTGGTTGGGTACCAGAATTCATTAAAATTTACACCCGCACTTACATTTAAAAACTGGCTTGGAATTAATTGCGAAGCACTTAACTGAACCCGCTGCACAAAACCGTATTGAATGTGGCGATCATCTCCGGTTGCCTCTCTGTATTTGGATGGATCAAGAAGTGCTTCAAACCAGTTCACTTCGGCAGAATCCCTGTCGGTCGGTACAAAATTGTATTGCGATCTGAAGTTGTTCCGATAGTTAACGGAGATTCTTTCGTACCAGCTCTCTTCAGCAAGCCCGGGACGGTTACGTTGAAATGGCGAAAACTGCCTGAGTGAAAAGTTCATTTCAGGTCCGGTTAGCCGTGTGGTATTTGTGTTAAACTGCTGATTTAAATTGGACGTGACACTGAAATTGTAAGCTCCTTCGGGATGGCTATAACGGTACGATACCCTTGATGTACTGCTTGTTTCAGCCCGGTCGTCTATGTCAAAAGAGTTTCGGCGAAAGTAGTCTGCACTACGCAGGTTAATGTTTGCATTGATATTGGCAAATGGGGATAGCTGCTGATCGTGTGTAAGTGCCAGCCTGCGGGTCCTTGTTTCTGTAAATCCGGGATCAGTCCGTTCAAGACCTCTCTCCCTGGAAAAACCGATTACAGCATTACCGTTAAAATTTCCGGTTTTTCGGTACTGAAATCTCGATTCATTAAAAATGGTGCCCGATGTAAACACATCAAATGATGTTTGAGCTGTAAAATATTCATTAATGTACTGAAACCAGCCCAGGTTTTGCAGGCCAATACCCCTGGCAGAGGTATTTTGAAATACATATGTAGGTTCAAGAAGTCCCGATCGCCGCCTGTCTATACCTGCAGGTACATATCCAAAAGGAAATATAAGCGGATAGGGAATATCCAGTATATAGAGCTGGGCATTGGTAAAAAATATCTCCTCTTCATCAACAACTTTCATCCGCCGCGCCTTAATGTAGTAATACATATGGTCGGGCGGGCAGGTAGAGTAGATGCCATCCTCCACAAATACCTCAGTTCGAGAAATATTTTTTACCTGTGTTCCAATCAGGTATCCATCATCCACCTGTATTTCTGCAACTTCAAATTTCCCCTTTTCAGTTTCGTAGTTGAACAGTATCCGGGTACTTCTCAGATCAGTCCCATTCTGCTTCAGTACGGGATAAGAGAGTGTATCCTGAGGTGAGGTGGCTTGTGCCTGTACCTGGCTGAGGTTCAGATCAAGTTCGATAATACCGGAGGTTAACTCCCCGCTTGTGTGTCTCACATTACTTGAACCATACAGGAAAGCTTTTCTTTCCCCTCTGAACCTGAATGTCAGTGAATCCTGGGCCTGAAAATTGACGGCATCATCGGCTGATTGCCTGTCTGCCCGCCTGGTTTGGGGAGTTTGTTGTGTGGAACCTGTACCACCACTTATAGATGAGGGTGTTGACTGACCCTGAGGCTGATTTTGTAGAAATTCTTCGAGATCAATTCCCTCAGGTAATTCGGGTATGGTATCGTTCTCTGCAGTACGAAGTGTATCAGACGCAGCCTGAGCGTATAAATTTCCTGTAGTGATGAGAAACATGCATAAAGGCAAAAAGATGATCGGGATTCTATGTTTTAGACAGGGCACATGCATGCTTTAAACTACTCATCACAACTCTTCAAAGGCAAGGCTTGCTGCGCCCAATAGCGCTGCTTTGTTGCCAAGAGTTTCATATATAATATCAAAACCTTCAAGAAACGGCGGCATCAATAATTGGGATGCTGTCTCCTTTGCTGGTTCAAAAATAAATTTACCGGCTTTTGCCACTCCTCCGCTAACGATTATTTTTTTAATGTCGAGTATATGCACGTAATTAACGATTGCATAACCAAGTTTTTCACCGGTTTTTTTGAGGATATCAATGGCCAGTTCATTCCCATCTTTTGCGGCGTGATAGAGGTCAACCGGTTCAAGAAGATCAAAATCTTTACTGAATGTTTTGAAAAGGGTATTGTCAGGATGCTGACGAATTCGGTCAGCAGCGTACCTGCTTAAAAAACGCTGGCCAAGGTAGGCTTCAATACCGCCCCGGGTGTTGCTGTTTGAAAGCGGGCCGTGGTAATCAATAATCACATGCCCAAGTTCGGCAGCCATACCGGTTGTACCTCTGTATATTTTTTTCTTAAAAATAATTCCACCGCCAACACCGGTACCCAGGGTTATCATGATAAAACTGTCAAATCCGGTACCGGCTCCAAACCGGGCTGATCCCAGTGCCGCGAGATTACCATCATTTTCGATAACACAATCGAGGCCGGTTCTCTTTTTTAGTTCTTTAGATACGTTCTCTACCTTCCAGCCGGTGAGATTGGGTGGGTTTTTCACTGTTTGTCTGTCAAGGCTTACCATTCCCGGCAAGCCCATACCTATGCCTATGGGTTTAACATCATTATTTTCGATAAGCTCATCGATGGCCATTGCAATTCTGTCGAACACATGATCTTTTCCCATCTCGGCATGTGTAGGCAGGGAAATTGTATCGATAAAGCCATCGGTTTTATGAACCAGTGCTGCTTTGATGTTTGTGCCACCTAAATCAATTCCAACTGAAATCATATCCAATTACTTATCCGTTGCGAACTCTAAAGAAAACCGTATTTAATTTGTTCGTTCTATTCGGTATACGGTTTCGTTTGGCTTTTTCATCCCATAATCTTCACGAACTATCCGCTCCAGTAATTCCGGATTTTTTTGAAGGTTCTCAATCTTTTCTTCGAGCTCGGCAGTCTGCTGTTCATACTGTTTTGTACGTTCAATCAGCTCTTTCTTTTGATTTTCAAGCTGTATTTTTGTGAGCAGGCTGTGTGTATCAAAAAAGAGAAACCATACAGTTATGAAAGATATGAGCGTACCCACAATCCAGGATCTTTTCCATTGAAACGAATTGAATTGATTTTGCTTCATGATACTGTGATGATTTTTTACGAAATTACTTTAAATATAGCGTAGAACCAAAGTATTTTGATCAGATTGCATTCTGAATTTCCCCGAAATTTGATGATCATACAGCTTATTTTCATCCATCATCATCGGATAACACATTAGTTCTCTATGAAAGTACAACATTTTTTACTGCCACTTATTTTCACAATCTTTTTCGGCGCCTGTTCAGCTCCGGAAGTATTTGTTGCAGATAACGGTGAAGATACCCATCAAACCGTTCAATTACCCGATACAAGCACTGTTGAATGGATTGAAATTTATTTCAATATGCCGGCCGATCACTCTGTTGCAAAAGAGGACAATTCAGTTAATGATAACGCAGACCTGCTGCAAACTCTTCTCGATCTGATTGAATCAGCCAGGTACAGCATCGATTTGAATATCTACAACCTCGAGCACCATTTGGTTGGGGAAGCGCTTGTTGCGGCCAAAGAGCGTGGTGTAAGAGTTCGGGTGGTTACCGATCATTACAACCGTTTCAGAAACCGTGAGCACGGTGAGGCAATGTGGGGAATGCTGCGCGATGCCGGTATCTACACCATCGATGATGCCGGGGATGTATTCAACCCGGATGGTACCATCACATCAAACAGACTACCCGGAGCCAGTTATGATATGCACAATAAATTTGCTGTAATCGATATCCTCAGCGATGATCCCGACGACTATTATGTCTGGACAGGATCGATGAACCTTACCTATACCGGCCCTATCAATTCAAACAACACCATAGTAATTAAAGACAGCGGTATTGCAGAAGCGTATCATAGGGAGTTTAACCAGATGTGGGGCAGTGAGGGGGATGTGCCAAACCCTGAGCGTGCGCGTTTTCATAAGGATAAAAGATACATCGGTGAAAAAATATTCTTTGTGGATACCACAAAAGTAGAGCTCTATTTTGGGCCTATCAATCGCGATCGCTCTAAGCCATCTATTGCAGACCGGCTGCATGAACTTGTACGTGATGAAGCGCAAACCGACGTTAATTTTTTGGCTTTTGCTATTACGCCGGATCTGCCAATGAGCCAAACCATGTGGAGCCGCTCATTTTCCGATGGCATTCTTTTGCAGGGATTAATTGACCCGCGATTTTACGCTCAGTACAGAAATTCCGGAACCATTTGGGCTACTCCGGAAGCCCAAATGGGTACACGAAACATCAGGCAGGCAAATGAACTGCGAACACTCCATCATAAAGTGATGCTGATTGATGTAACAAATCCATTTGAGAGCGATCGGGGTATTGCTGTGGCGGGATCATACAACTTTTCCAGAAATGCAGAAGAGAATAATGATGAGAACTTGCTGATTTTTCATTGCCAGTATATTGCGAATCAGTATTATCAGGATTTTATGGGGGCTATGAAACGGGCTACAGGTGAGTTTGAACCCCCAATTCCACCCATTCGCCACGAACAGTGGTATCCGGTAATGCGTGTTCATGATGGAAGCCGCTTTGAAATCGAAGTGGCTTACAGATTCGGTTACCCGGTGCGCTTTTTAGGAGTAGAGGTCCCGCGAATCTATGCCGGGCAGGACTCGTCAGAATACCATTCAGCCGAAGCGGCAAAGTTTCTGGCGAATTTGATAGAAGACAAAGAGGTGAGAATGTATGGGTATGATCTGTTTACCCCTGAGTCGAGATATGGTTCATTCAGGGCGTACGTTCAGGTGCGTGATGAGGATGGTACCATAACAGATGTAAACAGAGCGATGATTGAAAATGGATTTGGTGAATGGACACGCTACTACCGGCAGCATCCGGATTCTGTGGCTGCATTTCAGGATTATGGAGAATTAGCAAAAGAGCAGGGTATAGGAATGTGGCAGGAGCCCGACCGTGTGGGTGAGCGGATCCCAAGAGTTTCTTTGGGGCGCGATGGTGATGCTGTGCCTGTAGTATTTCCAATCAATATTAATACAGCAGATGCGGCTACCCTTCAGGCTTTAACCGGTGTTGGACCCGCTATTTCAGAAAGAATTGTTGAGTACAGGCGTGAGAATGGTCCGTTCAGGAGTATTGAGGATCTTATAAACGTAAGTGGAGTGGGGCCTGTAATGATGGAGAGGGTGCGCCCGTATATAACTACGGAATAAAAAAATAACCCCTACCGGGTATCAGCCGATAGAGGTTAATCAAGAGAGAGTCTTAATAAAATTTTGTAAAGCGTGAATCGGGAGGGGCTCGAACCCTCGACCCGCGGCTTAAAAGGCCGCTGCTCTACCAACTGAGCTACCGATTCAGAAAGTAATTTTTCAAAGACTTCAAATATAAGAGTTTTGATTAATTAAAATCAAACATTCTGTTTCGGTATCAGCTTATATCATAAAAATTATTGCTAAAGTTTTTCAAGCTGTATATTGCTAACGATTAACTAAAGCGTGTAGTTCAAATTACGAAGAATAAAATATGGCTACAATATTTACAAAGATCATCCGCGGTGAAATACCGTGCTACAAAATTGCAGAGAATGAGATGCATATCGCTTTTTTAGACATCAATCCGGTAGCCGAAGGGCATACATTGGTGGTTCCCAAAAAAGAGGTTGATTACCTGTTCGATCTGCCGGATCCGCTTCTGTCGAGTACCATGCTATTTGCAAAAAAAGTGGCGTTGGCTCTTGATAAAGCACTAAAACCGGACCGAACCGGTGTAGTTCTGGATGGCCGTGAAGTGCCACATGCCCATGTTCATCTGGTACCTATCTATTCAGATTCTCAAAGTGTTTCACTTGGAAAAAAAATTGAAATTAGCCGTGAGAGAATGCAGGAGATCGCTAAAATTGTATCGGCTGAGGTGGAGCTATGAAATTTTTAGTTTTGAATGGGCCGAACTTAAATCTGCTGGGACTACGTGATGAGAGTGTGTACGGTTCTGCTACACTGGAAGATGTAAAAAAATTACTGACAGATCGCTTTCCTGAGATCGATTTTATCTTTCTGCAAAGCAATCACGAAGGTGATTTGATCGATGCCATTCACTCTGCCCGTACTGAAACCATTGATGCTCTAATTGCAAACTGGGGCGGGTTTACCCATACCTCCGTTGCCATCCACGATGCACTGGAACTTTTAACCATCCCAAAAGTGGAAGTTCACATTTCTAATATTCATGCGCGCGAGGAGTTTCGTGAGCGCTCAATTACTGGGAAAGCGATGGATGGAATTATCACCGGGTTTGGTATTAATAGTTACGCTTTGGGTGTAAATGCCGCTCAGCAACTGCTTTCGAATAACTAATCTGTGAATAAACTCCGCGAACTCTTTTCAGATACGTTGATATATGGCATCAGTAGTGTGCTTGCGCGGTTCATTAACTATTTACTGGTTCCTCTCCACACAGGTGTTTTTAACACTGCACAGTATGGAATTATGGGGTTGGTCTATGCAGCCATTGCATTTCTGAATGTGCTGTTTACATTCGGGATGGAATCGGCCTACCTGCGGTATGCAGAGGATCGTAAACAGGCTCCCCATGTTTTTAAAACGTTACAGATCAGCCTGCTGCTTTTTGCATCGTTTCTCTGCCTAATACTCTATTTTTTGATGCCGTGGCTGCTCCCGGTCATGAGTCTCGGGGGCGATGTGGCCGGTATCTATCTAATCATGCTGGGTATTCTCTGGTTTGATACGCTTTCCATTATTCCAATGGCAGAATTGCGGCTAACCCGCCGGGCCTGGCTCTATGCCACGCTAAAAACCGTGAATGTACTGATCAATATTGCCCTAAACTTTTATCTGATCCTGGGGCTTGGTTTAGGAATAGAAGCGGTGTTTCTGGCAAATCTTGCTGCATCATTCGTGATGACCATTCTGGTATGGATGTTTACAGCAGATTTGTTGAAAGGATCTTTCAAAAATGAGTGGGTAAAAACTGCATTCACTTTTGGCTGGCCGTTTGTTCCCTCCGGCATAGGGTTTGTGATCAATGAAACGCTCGACCGTTTTTTGCTAAATGCTATGGATCCGGCTAATACAGAGAGGCTCTATGGGCAGGGTGTTACTCCGGAGGATGTGGTGGGCATATATAATGCATGTTACAAGCTGGCGGTGTTTATGCTGCTTTTGGTACAGATGTACCGAATGGCCTGGCAGCCATTTTTTATGCGCCATGCAAAAGATGTTCAGTCGAAAAAGCTGTTCGGCCAGGCGTTTATCTGGTACAATGTATTTTCGGCCATGGTATTTATGGCTGTGGCACTGTTCAGAGAGCAGATAGTAGCAATCCGGATACCCGGCACGGAGTCTACACTAATCCACAGCGACTACTGGGGTGGACTCGACATCGTGCCATTTCTGCTGCTTGCATACTGGTTTCATGGGTGGTATATCAATTTTTCATCAGGCGTATTCATCAAAGAGAAGACCCGTATTTTTTACAAAATCACCCTGATGGGTGCTGTAATCACAATTATTATGAATCTGCTGCTGATTCCGTACCTGGGAATGGTAGGATCTGCTATAGCAACAATGATTAGTTATGGGTCTATGGCTACAGCACTTGGGCTCTATAGCAAAAAAGTGATGGAAGTGCCCTATCGGTTGCCTGAAAGTTTTGTCCTGATGGTAATTCTGGCAGGTTTGGTTTTCTCTGAACCGTGGTTCCGGGGTTTTATCGAAGGCGAGTTTCTGATCAAAGGAGTTATACTGCTAGCCGGATTAGCTGTAACCTCTCTCTATATGTGGCGGTTCATTCGGATGGATTGATACAAAAAAAGTATCAGTAAAAGTGTTTTAGTAAGAGTTTAGCTCTCCTGTGGATGTGACTGGTTACGAAGTTTGTACAAAAGATGCAATTTGTAGTCACAGATACAGATTTGATGATCTATATAGAACTCTGAGGCTAAATCGCACCAATCGTTCCGAGGGAACGACGTTTTTTGATGGGTCACGGTATGTTACCGACCAGGTCTTCCTCACGGAAGACAGATTTTTGCCATAAGCTTGTAAGTAATTGTTATGATTGTTCGTCCAGTCGGAAAAGTACTATAAAATTTAAGTTTGGGAGATCAAAGCTGCATAAACTCAACAAAGTGTTCCTATAAGAATATTTGGTAGGCAGCCTAAAGAAGCAAATACACTCTTTAGTTTCGTTAGGAACGTTTGGTGTTTGCACTCTAAAAAACCTCCGATGGAGCAAAGTTGAAAAACTCCATGTAATGATCAGCCAGGAACTTCAAGCCATAAACTTTCACTCAACAATATTTTTGTAAGGAAATCAGGATAATTGGTTCATATATATAGATGTGGAGTTTACAGAAAAGGAAAAACTCCGAACTATGTTCCTATAGGAACATTTGGTAGGTAACCTAAAAAAGCAAATACACTCTCTCGTTCCGTTAGGAACGTTTGGTGTTCTTTTTTTAAGACCAAAATAAAATCAAGATGCCTAATACATATACACAAATTCATATCCAGTTTATTTTTGCTGTAAAATACCGAATGGCTTTGATAGACCCGGAGTGGAAAGAATCATTGCATCAATATGTAACCGGAATATTTCAGCAAAACAATCATAAAATGCTGCAAATAAACAGTGTTCCAGACCATATTCACATTTTGGTTGGTTTTCGGCCAAACCAATCTATTTCACAAGTGATTCAAAATGTTAAAACCGAAAGCAGTAAATGGATCATTCAGAATCAGCTTTGTAAAAGAAAATTTGCCTGGCAAACCGGTTTTGGTGCTTTTTCTTATTCAAAAAGTCACATACCAAATGTAATCAGATATATAAAAAACCAGGATAAACATCATAAATCGAATTCTTTTTTGGATGAATACAAATTGCTGTTAAAAAAGTTTGAGGTAGATTATGATGATCGTTATATCTTCAGGCATCCTGAATGAAAACCAATTATCTTTCTGAGATCAATGAGATAAATTCTATTTTAACATCCATTGTTAAAACAACTTCTGAATCCTTGCAAAAAAGTGTTGGGTCTTGATCTTAAAAAATTCAACACTCAAAATTTGACATTCAACATTTCCAATCCAATTACTATCCATGATCAAATCCCTCTACATCAAAGACTTTGCACTGATTGATGAACTTGACGTTTCTTTTGAAGCCGGGCTGAATGTGCTTACCGGACAAACCGGTGCCGGGAAATCAATTATAATCGGGGCGTTGAACATGATTTTGGGCGAGCGTGCCGATACGGAAGTGATCAGGCAAGGGGCCGATAAAGCCATTGCTGAAGCAACAATACATGTTGGAGAGAATGAGTTTTTGGTTCAGCTGCTTGAAGAAAATGCAGTTGATTATTCACCCGAACTGATTCTCCGAAGGGAGATTCGCCAAAATGGCAGCCGTGCATTTATCAATGACACGCCGGTAAATATATCTGTACTGAAGCAGGTAGGAGATCAGCTTGTGGATCTCCATGGACAGCACGATCACCAGATGCTGCTCAAAGATGAAAATCATTTGGGCGTTATTGATCAGTTCGATTCGGTAAAGCCATTTATTGAAGCGTATAAAAAAGAGTATAAAGTCATGGCTGATCTGCAAAAAGAGCGGCGTGATTTGAAACGCAGAGAGCGTGAACTAAAAGAGAAAACAGAACTCTATCAATTTCAGGTGAAAGAGCTCGAGAGTGCTGAACTGGATGCTCATGAAGAAGAGGAGCTTATTGCAGAGATGAACCTGCTCGACAACGCTGAAGATCTGGATCGGAAAGCTGCGGCCATTTTTCAAATTGGAAGTGGCGATGATGTAAGCCTTATGGAGATGATTAATTCCATTAAACTTCATCTGGAAGATATGTCTCGTATTGAGCCGGAATTTGAAACCTATTTACAAGAGATCAACACAGCGCGAATCAGTATTCAGGAAACCATACAATTTGCCGAGCGCTATCGAGACAGAATTGAATTTAACCCCGACAGGCTCGAAAAACTGAGGAGGCGTCAGTCTGAACTCAACAGGCTTCAGAAAAAATATCAGCGATCTGTACCCGATCTCATCAGCTACTACAACGAAATAAGAGCTGAACTGAACATAGCTGAGAATTTTGATCTGGAAATAGAGCGTATCGACAAGAAAATTTCGGCCCAGGCAGAATCCCTCAGAAATAGTGCTGTGAATCTTCATAATAAGCGTGTTTCTACAGGTAAGCAGCTTTCTGCGGATATTGTGCAGGCACTTCAGAACCTGGGGATCATGAATGGACAATTTCGCGTGGATGTGGAGTGGCAAACTTCCGAAAAAGGCTGGTTTGAGTACGAAGGAAAATTAGTTGAGTGTACTGAAAACGGTTGTGACGACGTGCGCTTTTTCATTTCAACAAACAGGGGTGAAGAGCCAAAACCGCTCGCAAAAATTGCATCGGGTGGTGAGGTGAGCCGTGTGATGCTCTCACTGAAGTCAATTCTTGCAAAAGAGCATCATCTGCCTATAATGATTTTTGATGAAATTGATACCGGAATCAGCGGTAATATTTCAGAAAAAGTTGGCCGCGAGATGAGAAAACTTTCAGAAGCCTGTCAGATCGTTGCAATCACCCATCAGCCACAAATTGCCAGTCAGGCTCATAAGCACTATCGGGTGGAGAAAATGGAAGAGAATGAGCGAACTACCACAAGGATTTTACCACTGACTGATGAGGAGCATATCCGTGAAGTTGCAAGCCTTATGAGTGGAGAACAGATTACAGAATCAGCCTTGATGAGTGCCAGGGAGCTGGTTGAGCGCGGAGCGATGAGAAATTGATATCATAAAAAAATGTAGTGCTAACCAATGTCTAAAACCCATTCACAAAAATTTGTTGATCTTGTAAATGAAGCTCTTTCAAGAGTTCCGGAAATTTCTTGTGATGAGGTGAACGAAGAGCTCAATCAAAAAAGCACATTTATTCTGATTGATACCCGCGAAGAGCATGAGTTTAAAAATGGACATCTACCCGGCGCCATTCATTTGAGCAAAGGTGTGATCGAGCGGGATATTGAGGAGCATATTTCTGATACGGATACCGAACTGATTCTCTATTGCGGTGGCGGTTATCGGTCGGTACTGGCCGGTGATAATCTGCAGAAAATGGGCTACAACAATGTAAAGTCCATGGCAGGTGGCTGGCGAGAGTGGACGGAAAAAGAGTATAAGAGTGAATTGTAGTTGAAGGAGTCCGATTTTTTTCTATTTTCCGAGTCACGATTCAAAACCTGACCGGAAAAATCTATGAATACCAACTCATCTGAAAACCCGCGCCGATCTTTTTTGAAAAAACTCTCAGCAGGTGTTGCTGCAGGCACACTGATTCCGCTTTCAGTTTTAGCAGAGAGAAATAAGAAATCTGGCATAGTACGAGCATCAAATCGAAGTCCGTTTCATGTAAAACTTGGCATTTCCAGTTATTCGTATTGGCATTTTAGTCCTGAGCGAACTCCAATCCGCCACGTTATCGAGGAGGCATCCCGACTTGGTGTTTATGGTGTGGATATTTTACACCGGCAGATGGAGAGTGAAGATCCTGAATATATCAAAGCACTAAAAAAGCATGCATTGATTCACGGCGTTCACCTGAATTGTCTGTCAACACATCAGGATTTTGTGAATCCGGACCCCGAAGAACGCCAAAAAAGTATTGACGATACAAAACGTTTTATCCGCCTTGCGCGTGATCTGGGTGTGCCTTGTATCAGAATTAGTGCCGGTCGGTGGAATACATCCGGTTCATTTGCAGAGCTGATGGATAATCGCGGTATTGAGCCTCCCATTGATGGTTATACTGAAGATGATGGCATGCGCTGGGCAATCGATTCGATCAACGAAATTATGCCGGTTGCAGAAGAGAATGGTGTGATGCTTGGCCTTGAAAACCACTGGGGTATGACCCGGACCGCAGAAGGATTACTGCACATAATGCGAACCATCGATTCCCCCTGGCTGCGTGTATTGATGGATACCGGAAATTTTCTTGATGACATGTATGAGCAACTTGAAGCCATTGCGCCATATACCGTTTTTGTTCAGGCCAAAACATATTACGGTGGCGGGCGCTTTTACACACTGGATCTTGATTACAACCGCATCGCAAACATTCTGCATGATGTGGGTTACAAAGGATACATATCTATTGAGTTTGAAGGGCATGCGCCATCAGATGAAGCGGTGGCCGAAAGTATCGGTTTACTGCGAGATGCATTTTCAACATAACAAAAATGATAGTTGAATGAATAGAAGAGAATTTGCGAAGAAAGCACTTTTTGCCTCCACTGCAACAGCTTTACCTGCAGGAATGGACTTTTTATCCAACAGAGGAAATGACAGGCCGGCTGAGGGAACTCAACCCGGTTTTGAAAAGCTTTTTAATGGTAGAGATCTCACCAACTTTGTGGATGTTAATACATCGGAAGAAACATGGTATGTGGAAGATGGATTGCTGAAGTGTACAGGCTGGCCGATTGGGGTGATGAGAACGGAGAAACAGTATCAGAACTTTATTTTAGATGTGGAGTGGCGCTTTATGGAAGAGGGCGGAAATTCCGGAATGTTTATTCTCGCAAACCCGGATCCGCACGAAGATAATCCGTTTCCGCAGGGCGTGGAAGTGCAAATGCTGGATCCTGCATGGGCCGAAATCAACGACAGACCGATTGAATATGTACATGGGCATCTTTTCCCGGTGATGGGGCTTGAAGGAACTGTGCCGGATAATCCTTCTGAAGTAGTGCGCGGGCGCAGTTACGCATTGGAGAATAGAATGAATCGCGCTTTTGAGTGGAACAGATACATTGTGGTTTGTGTGGACGGAGTGATTAAACTTTCTGTGAATGGAAAATTTGTGAATGGCATCACATCAACCAAGAGAAAAAAAGGGTACATTTGCCCCGAAGCTGAGGGAGCCGAAATTCATTTCAGAAAAATTGATATTCTGGAACTGCCGGATGGAGTGATTCATCCCGATCACATCGCTCCATTAGCCGGTGGATAAAATTTTCGAGAGCACTTCATGATTAAAACAATCAAGTATGTATGTATCTTTCTGATTCTTTTCTTTTCAGCTAAAGTTTATGCACAAGAAAAAATTCTGATTGTATATCACTCAGAAACAGGTCACACGGAGCAGATGGCAAATGCGGTAGCAGAAGGTGCCTCCGGAGTTGATGGGGTAGTAGTGATATTAAAAAGTGTTGACAAAGTTGACAGCTCCGATTTAATGGATGCTACTGCCATCATTGTTGGGAGCCCTGTTCACAACGCAAATGTTTCACCTGAAATCTCTGCATTTATAGCGTCGTGGCCATTTGAAGGTGAGCCTTTAAAAGATAAAATCGGTGCAGCTTTTGTAACAGCAGGAGGGATCTCGGCCGGAGAAGAGATTGTTCAGATGAACATTCTGCAAAGCATGCTGGTATTCGGGATGATTGTAGTGGGCGGTCCGGATTGGACACAGCCGTTCGGGGCATCAGCCATTACGGGAGAAAAACCATTTCAGCTGAATGGAGTAAATGAAGTGGATTCCCGATTTTTGGAAAAGGGAAGGGCATTAGGAGAACGTGTGGCCAGAATCAGTAAAAAGATTCAGGGTTGATAAAACTCAAAACCTGTCAGTACCTATTGGCCTGACAGGGTTGAGGTTTATTAGAATTTTGGCCAGTGTTCACTGTGATCCAATATTATTGACGCTGACGTCCCGACTGCTGTCGGGACGGAAAAGCACCGGGTATGCTGTCAGGTCATAATAAAACGAACAGTTATGGCTTGGCACAACATTTAGCTAATTACCCATTAATTTTTCGTAGTCTTCTACGGTTCCGTTATCGAGGCAGCATTCTATGATTTGCTTGCCAAGGTCGTCAAGTTCAGGAGAGTCGAATTCGCCTAACATTCTGTGGAAGAATTCAAGCAGAATTTCGGCACCGGCATCATAGCCCTCTTCCTGTACTTCTCTTTGCAGCTCTACCTGCAGCATCCATGGTGGAATGGTCTTGCCTTCGAAAGTCATGTATTTCAGGGCGTATCCCAGTACGTTACACCTGGCAGGGGTAATTTGATGATCCGAAAACGTGGCATTTCCTTTTCTTGCCAGATATTCACGAGTGATCCACTGCGACATAAAGCCCACTTTCCAGGCTCCAATATTCTGATTAGGAGTTAAAATATATTGCACTTTAGGAGTTTCCTTTATTTGCCTTAGCAACAGATTGGCTTGTTTAACTTTTTTCCCTGTAGCAAATGGCCAGTAACTGCCCACACCCTCACTGCTAATTCCCTCGGTTTGAATGATGCTTGGGTTGGCATGGCCCCGAGGTGCCACGAGTCGCCACAACCAGGCCAGTGCCGGAGGAAGTACATGCATAATGCCCACAATTCCGTAATTAGGCTCTTCTTGTGTGCAGGGCGGAGTACGCATACCAATACTTCGAATGTCGATATGTACGGGATCCTTCACAATATTAGGAACAATCTCTCTGGGTAATATCACCCTTGGGTTGGGACAAGGTTTACCGGGCTCATCATACGTGTGGTCCCAAATCATAGCCCTTCCTCCCGGCACAGACTGGATATTCAGGAATAGCAGCGGTTTTGGAGGTACAGCCGTCATTTTTTCCAAGCTCGGATCTGTACCATACTCTGTGATGTGATCTACCCGTACAAACCATCCATCCTCGGCATCTTCCAGCCATAACTTTTGATCATTACGCTGTAATGAGGGGTGGCAAAGTGCCATGTCATCAGCTACAGGTAGTAAATCGCATGTCTGAGCCAAATCCAGATACCGCTTGTCATCTTTGAATAAATTATCTCCCATCAGCAGACGTCCGTCTGGTAAACGGTGAGGTTGTTGCAACATCTCACTTTTACCACCACCGCTGGCACCCTCGTGCATAAAGGTTACAACATTGTCGTATGGAGTTTTAACCTGTACGGCTGAGCAGTGGGCGGTAACCCATCCTTCTTCTTCACCCTGGCCAATCAGCATTCCATAAACACCTTTCTTGGCACTTGGACCGGGATAGAGATTGTAGCTGAACATTTCATAATTATCCGGCTGACGGTTGTGTATAACAACCTGCTTGCCTTCAAAATGTGTATGCCTGAACGGTGGGGCAGTGTACATAAACGCAGTGGGCTTAAAATCTTCATCAAGCTCATCGGGATTAATGATACCCTGCAAAAGCGCCAGGCCTAAGCCAAAAAATCCTGCATTTGCCGGAATAATAGCAACTGTTTTATATCCCATGCCGATTTTACCGGCATTAAAGAAAAACAGAGCTAAATCCTGTGTTTTCATCCAGTCAAACGTCTCTTGACGCAGCTCATTAAATGTATCACCAAACCGGCTTTTGTACGTAGTTTTATCGGTAGGAAAATCATCGGCAATAACCATACAGTTAGGGTCTCTGCGACGCATATAAGCTTCTGTATAATTAGCAGCAATTCCGTTCTTAACCCTGTGAACGATAGCCTCTTTTTTACTTTCGCCACCGGGAAGGTCATAAGTTACATCGAAGGACAGTTTGTCTTCACCGCCAACGGAAAGGTTTACAAGATCATCAACGTTTTTGGCAACAGAAACACTGGGAGCCTCATCTATTAACTCTTGGAGTGCAGGAGGTAGTTTAAAATTAAATGTAGGTTTTGCTGATGCTGTCATAGCAGTATTATTTAGTTTAGGATAACTTCATCCATTAATTTAACAGGTTTGTGATTAAACGTAAAGTTATGTTTTTAATAAATTATTGAAATCGCTTCCAAAATTAGATGTAGAATCTCACATATCAATCTGTCGAAAAACCGTTTTGATTGGATTGGCTAAATAACTGGATTGATGACTCAGGTTTAAGCAGTATTGAACTGCTTTGGAGTAGAAAGTTAATTTGAATAGTTTATTTCAAATCGGGAAAGTTCAGGGATGGTTAGCTCTGCTGTATTTACACTTTTCATATCGATCTGAACAGCGTCATCTTCGTTAGTTAATATCCATGTTCCGGAGCTTTCGGGTGTTTCAATTTCCCAACTTAGTAAAATTTCTGTTCTTGAACCCTGTTTAATACTCAGATTCCAGACCGGAGATGTCGCAAGTGGATTTCTATAATCAAACATCAACCTTCTATCCACTCCTTCGAACCAGGCAAATAGAACTCCATCGGGCGGTGGCGGAGGAGCTTCAAGATCGATGAAGGTATCAAAGCCATCGGTTGCACCTGTAACCTGACCAAATTGAAGCTCCGAGATGAACTGACCATCAGATACCGTGAGTTTCACCCGATTGTTATTATCTGAAAGCGTAAAATTTGCATTCACTTGTGTGTTTTTCGTGAGTGTAATTTGCAGGGGATTTTCTGTTGATTCCACATCGCCCGACCAGTGTGAAAAGCTCCAGTTTTCATTGGGTAGTGCGAGTAATTCAACATTACCAGTCCCTGTTTTTACTACGGTTCCGCCGGTTGTGGGTAATGCTGATGTTACAATTAAGAACGCACCTTCACTCTCTTCAAAAATATTGCAGGCATTTAGTAAAGAAAGCACATAACATGTAATCACCAGAGAGAACATCATTCTCAATGTATTTACGGTAAATCGGTTTTGGGATAAAATCTTCATAACTATTTGATCAGTGTAATTTTCCGGATTTGTGAGTCACCACCGGCCATAAAGCGTACAATGTACATGCCTGTTGAGAGGTGCGTGGCATCAAAGTTTACCTTATACTCCCCGGAAGTTTGGATTTCGTTGGTTAGTACCTGAACCCGGCGGCCAATAGAGTCAAACACTTCAATTCGCACAAGCCCATGGTCGCGAAGCTGGTAGTTGATGGTGGTAGCCGGGTTGAACGGATTTGGATAATTTGGCAAAAGTCTGTTCTCTGTAATGGCTTCATCCATGCGAATTTTCATCACCTCAATTCGGTCGTATTCTCTCAAGAGCTGAATCGGTTTTCCGGGAAACAGATCGGCTGTATGTTCATTGGTTCCATAGCTCATTCTGAACCGCCAGGTATGCTCTGAGTTATCATCCAGGCCATGCAGGGACACCGAAACCGGAAAATCATTTGAGCGGATTTGGATCCATTCTGAGTGCGAATCAACCAGGTTCAGGCTGCCTGAAGTTCGCACATCAAGAAGATCGCCCGGTGGTAATGGCGGCAGGATGTAGCTCATTTTCTCATCATCCGGAACCGGGAATTCCGACATCCACAGTTTTCGATTCTGGCCGGCTTGCTGAAACTCAATCCAGCTTTTCATTTCATTGGACGTTGCAGCTTCTTTCAGGGCAACCTGTTTGTTCTGTTCAGTTTGATCATCCATTTTCAGGTTGATTTCTCCTTCGCCAGAAGCATAAATCCAATACCCGTTATTTGGCAATAGTGTTTGAACAGCAGCATACCCTGTGGGTGAAAATCCAAACACAGGTGCATTGGTCAGAATGCCGGACTCATCCACAATATTACTCACAGAAGCCGGTGCTGACAGGCTCCCAATCAGGTTCCATCCCTCCTGCAAATTGTAGGATGATGAAGTGAGCCCTGACCCCGTAACCGGTACTGTTTCCGGATCGAACGTGCGGGATTTAATCCAGTAACCAGCAGCAGGTATCAACTGATCCGATAATTCATATTGATTACTGAACCCAAACATCGTGATGTTTTCGTGACCCGCGAGTGGTGCGACGAGAGGAGAGCTGACAAGCCTCCATTCATTATGATCTGCCACAATAGAGCTGCTGTAGAAAGTTACAACGTTTGATAGCCCCCCTTCTACGCCATCGGTGTTCACAGCTGAAAGCCTGTAAAACAGCGTGGAACCTGATGGGGCTCCATCCACAAAAGAAATTGCGTTTGCCGCTGCCTGACCAATCTGCTCCAAATTATCCGGTGAGTTGCTCCGGTAGATGATGAAATTTTGAATAAACTCCTGGTTCATCGGCTGCCAGGTAATTGTCACTTCTGAGGCATCCCCGATCAAATCCGTAATGACGGGTGGATCGGGTACCGGAGCTGGTACGGCTTCAAATTCAATGAGTGCAACATCATTCAACTCAACCCCAAAAACAGTTATCGTGATAGACACAGCCCCAACGGTTTCGCTGACTACAGTAAATCTGTAAACCCCGGTATCGCTCTCAGTTGGTTCTGAAGCAGATGCAGTTCCGCTTATCTGAATAGAAAACTCTTCGGGACTGATCCCGGTGATCAACTCATTTTCTTCGTCTTTGAGTGTAATCGTAACGATTGATGCATCTTCACCATCCGCCAGGTGGGGTGATGTTGCCGTTACCTTCGAATTGTCTGCATCCACAGCAGGCTCCGGCTCTGTAAATTCGATCTCGGCAATTTGGACTAGAGGGAATCCCAAAACGAGAAATTTCAGGTTGATCACACCCGGCCTGTTACTTACTACCATGAGTTCATAAATACCTTTGGTATTGGTTTCACTAATTTTTGAAGCAGTGACTCCATCAGGCAGGTCAAAACCAAAATCTTCAGCCAACATACCGGAAATTGGCTCGCCTTTCTTATCCCTTAGTATGATGGAAATGGTTGAAAAATCCACGCCATCGGCAAGATGGGGGGATGTGGCGGAAACAGCAGATCCGTTTACATCCACTACAATCTCAGGCTCTTTAAACTCAATAAGCGCTTTTTTATTGATGATTACTCCCCCAGCTGAAACTGTAACCGAGACGGCATCTGCTTTCGTACTTGTTACACCGAACAAGTACATTCCGGGTTTATCGGTTTCGGTAACCGGAGAGGCAGTAGCGTTTCCTGACAATGTGACTTTGAAATCATCTGCTGTAAAGCCGGTAATAACATCATCATTTTCATCCCGGAGAAAGACGTTTACTTCCGAGGCATCCATCCCATTGGCAACGTGTGGAGTTGTGGCAGAGATGAACGAAAGCTGTGCATCAACAACTTGGGGCGGTGATTCGAAATCTATTTCCGGTTGATCGTTCAATTCAATTCCATCAACAGATACAGTTACGGTAACAACTTCAGCTTCATTATTTATTACAGAAAATGTGTAAGTACCTTCGGTGTCGATTTCAGTTACCTCAGAAGCTTTTGCGCTTCCGGAGAGTATGACTTTAAAATCCGCATTATTGAACCCGGCGATTGGAGCATCATTCTGATCGCGCAGTAAAATGGTGACAGTTGATTGATCTTCCCCGTCCGCCAGGTGGGGTGATGTTGCTGATACTGATGAATTGTCCGCATCCACCATTTGTGGCGGAGCTTCAAATTCCACTTTGGGCTGATTATCCAACTCCACACCACCGGCTTTTACTGAAACAGTTACTGTTTCGGCGATGGTGTTCGTTACTGTGAACGTATATACTCCCGCAGTGGCGGTTTCAGTGACGGACGATGCCACCGCACTGCCGGACAATTGTATATCGAAATCATCATTTACAAAACCGGTGATTGACTCACTATCTCCATCAACCAGCGAAATCAGAACTTCAGAAGCATCTTCTCCATCGGCAAGATGTGGGGATGTAGCGGTAATTTTGGCAAGGCCGGCATCCGGCACTTTAGGTGGTGAGATAAAATCGATTTCGGGTTGATCATTCAGTTCAATGCCCTCCGCAGTTACTGCTACGGTAACAATTTCTTCTTCTTTGTTGGTTATGGTAAACCGATAAGTTCCCGGTGTGTCGGTCTCGGTTATGGATGAGAATGCAGCACTACCTTTTACCTGGATGCTGAAATCATCATTTGTGCGACCGGGAATTGGCTGGTCGTTTTCATCCCGCAACAGTACTGTAACCGTGGATGTTTTGACATCATCAATCATTTGTGGGGAAGATGCCGTTACCATTGAATTTTTGGCATCGGGAATTTGAATGGGTTCTTCAAACACGATTTCGGGTTTGTCCTCAAGTTCCATTCCGAGAACGGCAACTGTTACAATAACAGTTTCAGCCACTGTGTTGGTAACCGCAAACGTATAGACGCCTCCTGTTGCGGTCTCGCTGACGTCTGATGCAACAGCACTGCCAGTTAGTTCAATCAGGAAATCATCGTTCTGCAAGCCGGTAAACACTTCGCGGTCTTCATTCGCAACCGTGATGGTTACCGTGGAAGCGTCCTCGCCATCGGCAACATGCGGCGAAGTTGCATTCACACTCGATTCACCAGGATCAACCGGTTTGATGAAGGTAATGAGCACATCTTCCAAAGCTATGCCATTTACAATAATTTTGATTCCTGCAATTCCCGGTTCATCAGAAGTCACAGTAAACGTATAGGTACCCGGCACATCTGTTTCTGTGATTTTCGTCAATGAACCGAAGCCACCATTGCTGAACGTAAAATCATCTGGCTCAAGTCCGCTTACCGGTTCACTTTTTGTATCCACTACAACGATGGTGACAACAGAAGCATCCACTCCATCCGAAAAATGGGGAGAGGTGGCCGATGTTGATGATGATTTAGCATCTACAATTTGGACGGCCGCTTCAAATACAATTTCGGGCTGATCATCCAGCTCTACACCATCGGCTATAACCGTTAGCGTTACCGTTTCAATTTCGGTATTGGTAATAGTGAAGGTATACGTACCCGGTGTACTGGTCTCTTCAACTTCTGATGCTTCCGCACTGCCGGTTAACACTATCTCAAAATGACCGTCCAGTAGGTTTGTGATTGGCTCATCAGATTCATCGCGCAGAACTACAGTCGCGACAGAAGTGTCCATGCCATCGGCAAGGTGCGGACTTGTGGCCGATACCGAAGAATTATCTGCATCCACAATTTGAACCGGGTCTGTACATACTTCAGCCAATTCATCGCCGGAAATGTTCCAGTTATAAGTATTCACCAGAATATTCCTGGCAGCCTCAGCACAGTATGTTTGCCCAAAAGCACCCAATTTGATGTTATTTTGCAGATTCTGGGTTGACCAGCCGATGAGCGTCGCATCATAATTTTCTCTCAACATACCTGAAAAGTTCAGCAAATCGGCCATACCTGTGACATTACTAACATTCCAGCCACCAATATTTTGGTTGAAAATGGATGCACTATAAAACATACCACCCATGTTAGTAAGGCTGGAGGTATTCCATCCGCTGATATCGGCGTTAAAAGCAATAGCTCCAAAAAACATTCCGGACATGTTTGTCACACTGCTTACATCCCATCCACCGATATTCTGATTGAAGTAGGTTGTTTTATCAAACATGCCTGCCATATTCTCAACACTGCTAACATCCCAGCCGGATATATCGGCATTAAAGATATTTCCTTCGGGTGAGCTAAACATATAAGACATATCTTTCACATTTGATACATCCCAGCCTTGTTCACTTTCAGGGTCATAGCCGATATCCATATTGAAATTCACGGCTCCGTTAAACATCCTCGACATATCAGTTACATTGCTTACATTCCAGTCGCTGATATCTCCGTTAAAAAAGATCAGGTATTCAAAAAGGCGGCTCATGTCTGTTACATTCGATACATCCCAGTGGTTCAGATCGGTGTTAAAATTGCCCGATTCACTAAACATCTCTTTCATTGAGGCCACGCTGCTCAAATCCGGCGCATCTGTGGCATGGATATTATTGAGATTCCAGGTACCGCTGAACGCATTCTCCATCGAATCCCAGGCTAAATCACCCCACTGGTCAATCGAAATGATTTTTGCATTATCACCGCTTCGGTTGAAATAAATCCTGGGAAATTCACCGGAAATGGATACCGTATAATCCCCTGCCACGGCGTAGGTATGCTCAAGATAGTGTTCCTCACTTTCGCCGGGATTGGTGTCGTATGATTCAGAATTACCATCCCCCCAGTCAATGGTAAAATTGTATCCATTACCGATCATGGGAATGCGTATTTGATTGTTTGCGGATGCCCCTGAGTTATTGGTTTTCCAGGTTGTAATAAATGGGGCCGTTGATGAGGAACAATCAGCAGCCAAAGCATCGCCCTGTATCTCCCAGTTAAAATCTGATACCAGGATATTTCTGGCATCTGTTGCACAATAAGTTCTGCCACCGGCACCAAGAGTTACATCACTTTCAAGATCCTGTGCCGCCCAACCGATCAGTGTGGCGTCGTAATTTTCCCTGGACAAATTGCTGAAATTGAACAGGCTGCTCATATCCGGAACACCGCTCACATCCCAGCCCCCAAGGCTTTGATCGAAGGATTCGGCACCTTCAAACATGCTGAACATGGAATTGAGGTTTGCCGTGTTCCATCCGCTGATGTCTGCATCAAAGGACCGGGCGCCAAAAAACATCACTTCCATGTTGGTTACACTGCTCACATCCCACCCACCAATATCCTGGTTAAAACTGGTAGCATTACTGAACATCGCCGACATATCCTCAACACTGCTCACATCCCATTCGGAGATTTCGGAATTGAACGCGTTGCCTTCCTGTGAGCTGAACATGTTCGCCATAGTTACCACATTGCTCACATCCCAGGCTATGTAATAATCCGGTTCATCAACATTTATCTCTTTTGTTTGAATGTCTCCGTTAAACTGCACCGCGTCCTGAAACATGTACGACATATCCGTTATATTGCTCACGTTCCAGTTACTGATGTCTCCGTTGAAGAAGGTCGCATCTTCAAACAGGCCACGCATGTTCGTTACATTGCTCACATCCCAGTGGGTGAGGTCGCTGTTGATGCGGGTACGCCGGAGCATTCTTTCCATCGATTCCACATTGCTCAAATCCGGGGCTTCTGTTTGCGGGAAGGATGCCAGATTGAATGCACCATCAAACGCGAATGCCATAGATGTCCACTGAATACTTCCCCACTGATCAATAGATAAAATCTTTCCGCTGTCGCTGCTGCCGGAGAAATAAATTCTGGGGAAATCGCCGGTGATGGATACCTGATAAATCCCCGTCGAAGGATAGGTATGTTCAAGATAATGAAACTCATCCTCGCCGGGATTGGCGGTATAGGTTTCGGAAGATCCGTCTCCCCAATGCACGGTAAAGTTGTACCCGTTACCAATCATAGGGATACGAATCTGGTTATCTGCAGATGCTCTCGGAGGAGGGAATATGGTTGGATTCGTTCTCCACGTTGTGATGAAAGCATCACCGGGTTCAGCAGATTCTTCAAAAACAATTTCAGGAGTATCTGATAAATCCACAAAATCTGCTCTTACATAAACGGTTACGATATCTTCTGTAACATTGGTTACCTGAAATCGATACGTTCCGGGTGTAGATGTTTCTGTAACATCGGTTAATTCTGCATTTGTGGCTTCACCAATGCCTTCCAGATCTATTAAGAAATCATCGTTTGTAAAGCCGGAAATAGGCTGGTCGGATTCATCCCTCAAAATAATCTCTACTGTAGAAGCATCGAGTCCATCCGCCAAGTGCGGACTTGTTGCGCTAACAGAGGAGTTGTCAGCACTCACAACAACAGGTGGCGGAGGTGGTGGCGATGCATCGTCTTCAAAAAGAATAACCGGCTGTTGCGCAAGTTCAACTCCATCTGCAGTGATGGTTACGGTTACGCTTTCCTCAACCGTGTTGGTTACTGAAAATGTGTAGGTTCCTGCAGTAGCTGATTCTGTAACGCTCGTTGATGAGGCACTCCCGGTAAGATTTACGTTGAAGCTGCTGTTCGCAAGGTCTGAAAAAGGCTCGTTCGATTCATCTCGCAAAAGGATTGTTACACTGGAAGCATCAGAGCCATCAGGCAGATGCGGGCTGGTTGCTGAAACGGATGAGTTCGACGCACTAACGGTTGGAGATGGGGGAGGTGCCGGCTCAATCTCAAAAAGAATCACCGGTTTCTGGTTGAGCTCCATGCCATCGGCGGTAATGGTTACAGTAACGCTTTCTTCAACGGTATTGGTTACAATAAAAGAATAGACACCGGGTGTTGCGGTTTCCGCCACATCCGATGCAACCGCACTGCCTGTGAGATCGATCTGGAAATCGTTGTTAAGCAGTCCACTGACTGGTTGGTCTGCTTCATCTGAAAGTTTGATGGTTACCAACGAAGCATCGGACCCGTCTGCGATATGTGGTGATGTTGCCTCTGCATCGGAGTTGGCTGCATCCACAATTTGAGGAGGGGCGTTGAAAATAATTTGAGGCTGATTTGTTAACTGAATTCCATCGGCAGTAATGGTTACGGTGACGCTCTCTTCAACAGTGTTGGTTACCGAAAATGTATAGACACCATCAAATTCGG
>JAFIES010000083.1 GCA_020832415.1 Balneolaceae bacterium
ATGGTTATGTAAATACCAATTACAATTACAGTGACAATTACGCCTATCCGATAATCTACACCCAGCATAACTTCAAATGCCGTGGCTGCGGCTACCACCTGTGCCGTAACGTAATAGATGAGAAGAAGCGACAGCAGTGCAAAGCCAACTCTAAGAAAATCGCTGTCGAACCGCTGGCCCAAAAACTCGGGGAGGGAGTTCGACCGAAATGCATCTCCTGCACGTTTAATCAGCTGGACGGATAATATCAACCCGATATAGATTCCGATCGGATAGATTGCAGGATACCAGAGAGCCGGAAAACCCTTATCGTAAGCCAAACCGGGAATCCCCATAAATGTAGACCCGCTGGCAATGGTAGATGCAAGTGCAAGAATGAGGATGTACGGACCATACGACTTACGGGCTACTGCAAAGTCTTCGTCTGTTTTCGTTTTGGTCATGGCATAAAAACCAATACCAAGCGTACCTGTAATAAAAAAGACTAACCAGAACCAGGCCCACGCACCAATTGAGAGATCTTCCATAATCTATCAGGTCCAGTCTTCTTTTTTGCTTACGTAATAGATACCGCCCACCCAGTAGATGAGAATAATAATTCCGAGCAGGATGAGGAGATTCATACTTCTATATATAAAATTAGGAGAGAAACGAACAGCCAAATAACCAGGCATCGGGATAAATACTGCATTCAATCCCGATGCCTGATTTGGCGCTAATTAAACATCAGTCGTAGTATTCTGGGAGCAATCGTCTTTGCTGAAACTGCTCCATACTGTGGCCAAGCCAGATTTCGCCATTTTCACGGTCCCGAATCAGCTTCATCCGCTCGATGGCTTCCATTGCTTCCTGTACATTCCATACAATACCGGGGATGGTTCCCTGGAGATTTTCAGGCATGTAGGCAGCATCAGCGGCAAGAATTACGGTTCCGGTATTTGGCAGGCGTACAATGAGAGACTGGTGGCCTTGCGTATGTCCTTTGGTATCGATCAGCTCAATGGCACCATCACCGAACAAGTCCATATCTTCGGTTAACTCAATGAAATTGAAGTTTCTGGTTTCCATGTAATCATCCAGTACATAAGCAGCGCGCTGAAACTGCTCCGGCCACCAGGCGTTTTTAAGCTCCGCTTTGCGAACAATATGCGTTGCATTGGGGAACATCGCAATATTACCGGCATGATCGAGGTGAAAATGAGAGTGAATTACATATTTAACATCTGATACTGATTTGCCGATTTGCTGCAATCTCTCATCAATACCCTGATCGCGTGTCATTGATGGAATAAATGCCTGTGAGACCGGCCCCCAGTATTCGGCTCCATTATCCGGAACAACATCTACGCTCATCCCGGTATCGAATACAACAAGACCTCTTGGATGATCAATAATATACATGGGAACGGGTATATCTATCATGGTTCCAACATTCGTCATAGCTGTGAGCCAACCTTGATCGAGTTGAAGCTCGCCACTTGTGGTAACGTACATTTTGATATCACTATCCTGAGCGTGGATTGAAGTGAGAAGTGAAACCATCAAAAAAAGAGAAAGTGTAGCTGAAAACAGATGCTTAATCATACTATGGACTGGTTAAATTTAAAGTTTCATAAAAGCGCTTCCGAGATTTTAGTAAAATGATTCCATGATCGCAACATTAAACAGCAATCTTTACATTTTATCTTAAATTATTTTTTTAACTCAACTTACTCCGGGGTATTATGAATAAAAGGATTCGGGTAGTACAGCAGTTATTACAGCAAATGGGTTTGTATGATGGTGCCATTGATGGAATAGCGGGACCAAAAACCATGCATGGTCTGGCACAAATTGACCAGGTTGATACTTCCTTACCGAAAACACGCCAGATTACATCTTATATCCAAATTGAAGCTAAACGACGAAGTATAGACGCAGGCCCTATTGATGGACTTTGGGGCCCTCGAACCTCGGCTGCTTTCGATGGGTTGGTCTATCTGCTGGAACATGGATCGCCACAGCCACCCTGGCGCCCTGATGAAATTGAAGTGCCAAATCCTCATCAATGGCCGCTGCAGAGGAGTGCTGAGTTTATGGATTTTTTTGGTGAAAGAGGATCTCAGCTTATCATGATAGATTTACCATTTGAGATGAAACTTGCCTGGGATCTGCGCTTAAAAACACGCCGAACACAGTGCCATTCAAGAGTAGCCGATAGTATTCAACGTGTACTCAGCAAGGTTAAAGAGATCTATGGCGAAGAGAACATCAGCCGCCTTCGGTTAGATCATTTCGGAGGATGTTACAACGACCGGCCAATTCGAAATGGATCGTTGCCTTCGATGCATTCCTGGGGAATTGCACTCGATTTTGATCCCACGCACAATCAACTAAACTGGGGACGCGACCGAGCCACACTCGCCCATCCCGATTACTACGACTGGTGGAAATGCTGGGAAGAAGAAGGGTGGATAAGCCTTGGCCGCAAACGAAACTTCGACTGGATGCACGTTCAGGCAGCCCGGCTGCCGGAGTAAAAATCATTTACTCTGCAGGTTGCCGGTAAAGATATGGAATAACCGGCTCACCATATCTTCCAAGCAGAAAAAGTGATCCCAGTGGACTGGGAACAAGCTCAATGCTGCGCACATCACCTACACCATAAAATCCAGTGATACGTGGTGGTACTACATCATACTCAAAATCACCCTTCGCCTTCAGCATAATTCCCTGATCTGCCATGGGCCCAATTTCCGGCCGGGTTCCGAAATTATTTCCCGCAGCCATGATATCGGGCAGGCCATTGGCAAAGAAATCACCCACAAACAGATCATAAATCGGTGCTGCCTGGGCTCGTTTTGGCAATGCCTTCCGGCTGAATGTGCCATTCCCATTATTCACAAAAATGGATGATTCAAATGTATCTACACGAAACTCCTGTGCTGTTCGCCGGGCATGTGAAAGAATATCCACCACATTGGCAGCTGCCCATGATGCATAATCCGGAAACTGATTTCTGAAGGATGGAAGCTGCTGCAAAAATATATCCCGCTCGGGAAAAGGAACTCGCCTCCCTTCGGTTACTTTTGTGATGAGTGGATCATTTAGCCCGTTGTTATTGAAATCGCCCAGGTAGAGAATTGCAGGATCATCTGCTGATGTTTGCAGTTGGGTGTTTAGTCCCCGGTTACCGGCAATGATGTCCGGCAGACCGTTTCCGTTTAAATCGGCAACTTCAATCACATTCCACCAACCTGCACTATTTTTCAGGCCAAATTCTTCCGTCTTCTCTATGAATGTATCATCTCTGTTTTTAAAAATACGGATTGGCATCCACTCGCCTGCCACTATCAGTTCCGGTTTACCATCACCGTCAACATCCGCCCAAACAGCTGATGTTACCAGTCCGGGACGCATCAGTTCGGGTGCGAATTGAGCTGTTACATCATCAAAACGTCCATTATTATTTCGTAGAAGGTAGCTTCTGGGTGATGATGGATATTGACCTGTAAGAACGCGGCCACCCACAAAAAGATCCGCTGAACCATTGTTTTCAATATCAATTGCGATTACTGTACCGCCACTGCTGTGCATTTGCGGAAGTGCATCGGCCTGATGACGAAAATTCCCGAAACCATCATTTATATAGAGCCTATCCTGGTACAACTCACCATTCATCTGGTCAAAATTACCGCCGCTAACCACGTAGAGATCCGGTATTCCATTGCCGGTTGCATCAAAAAACAGGGCGTCTGTATCTTCAAAATCTGCATGGCGATCAAAATCGGGTACAGTTGCCCTGAAGAATGTGCCATCAGGTTGCTGCAGAAACAGCGCCGAAGATTGCCCTTGGCCACCTCCCATAAAAATATCCGGAAGGCCATCGCCATTAACATCCGCCGATGTAACTACTGCCCCTAGATTTGAAAGAGTATGGGGCATCAGCGGGCTGAAAATTCTGTCTCTGAAAAAACTTCGCTCATGGGTAAAATCGAGGCCAAGTGCTGAATCATCAAGCAGAACAAACATCGGATCGGGCTGCTCCGGACTAGTTACTCTGTCCCCGCCGGCATCAGTTTGCTGAAGAGTAAGTGTACGGTTTACATCCACATTTTCAATTATTTGAACGGTTTGATCGGGCCAGATCACCTCAACCGTTACCTTGTCTCTGTTACCAAGCCCAAAATGCAGAACGGGATCAATGGTGGATTGGAAACCACGCGTTGTAAACGCCTCCTGAAAAAAGAGAGAGCCATCATCTGTTGTTAGTTTTACTTTTGAACCGATACCGTATGTGTTTGCGCCTGAACCCCTAAGGCGTATTTTCAGATAGTTAAAATCATTCTGCAGATGAGCGTTGTTCTTATAAATAAATGGCGGCTCATTAATATTATTCACAACCAGATCGAGTGCCCCGTTATTATTGAGGTCTACATAGGCGGCACCTCCGGAAACACTCGGGCGTTTTAAACCCCACTCTTCGGTTGCATCAGCAAACGTAAGATCCCCTCTGTTCTGAAATGCAAAATTGCTCATTTCAACTTCTTCCATTTGGGTTACAAGCCTGTAGAGAATGGATGGGTTATCGGGCAGATCTTCATCCGGGTACTCTCTCCAGAGAATGTTATTTAGATAATCCAGATTGGTATAAAATCGCGGAAATCCATTTGTAATGTAGATATCCTTGTAGCCGCTGTTATCAAAATCTGCCAGTAGTGTGGCCCAGCTCCAGTCCGACTTATGAACACCTGCAAGCTGACCCACTTCGGTGAAAACCCCGTCACCATTGTTCAGTTGCAGTACATTGCGCATATTTTTTCGATGATAACCGGCTGCCACATGCTGATCGTAATTGTCGTAATCGGGGGTTTTAAACACTTTTCTGCGTTCGTAATCGGGTGGCAGCATATCTGCCACAAAAATATCAGATAAGCCATTATTGTTGATATCGGCGATATCTGAACCCATTGAGAAGTATGAGGTAACATCCGTTCGGGAGAGAATTTCGTCGCGAAAGGTACCATCACCCTGATTGATGTACATGTAATCGCGTTCCATAAAATCGTTGGCCACATAGATATCCGGAAGGCCGTTTCCTGTAAGGTCGGATACTGTAGCGCTCAGTCCAAAACCTATCGGGTTTTGCATGATACCCGCTTCTCTGCTTACATCGGTGAAGGTGCCATCATCGTTGTTTCTGTATAACTTATCACCGGCAAACTCATCCACCTCATTTCGGATAGTGCGGATATCAAAACCGCGAAAAGCACGTGTGTTGTAATTCACAATAAACAGATCGAGAAGGCCATTACCGTTATAATCGAAAAATACCGGCTGGGTGCAGTAGCCGGGATCATCAAGACCAAATTCAGAAGCCCTCTCTGTAAATGTAGGCAGGCCCGTTTCCGGGTTCACACCATTATGGATAAATAACTTATTTCGCCGATCTTCTACATCAACTTTACCGGCCTTACAAACATAGATGTCGAGGAGTCCGTTACCATTTATATCGACCATAGCAACTCCGGCACTCCAGCCGCCACTATCTCCAACACCTGCCTCATCCGTTATATTTTGAAATCGGTAATTGCCTCTGTTCAGATAGAGGGCATTTTTACCCTGATTAGCTGTAAAGTATAGATCCGGAAACCCATTTCCGGTAATATCACCTACTGCAACACCACCACCGTTGTAGAAGAATTCAGATTCGAGAATGTTGTTGCCGGGCTTCTCTTCAAGATAGTTTATAAAATCGATACCGGTTCGTTCCGGTGGCAACAACTCAAACAGCGTTTCTCCTAAAATGGATTGCTGCATCGAAAAAAGAATTAAAAAATATGTAAGCAGAATCATAGAGATTAGTAACGGATGATGTTCCCAAAAAATTTATCTGATTTAAAGACAAACAGAAAGTTTTGGTACTTAATAAATCTGTGATAGTGTATAACTCTAACTAAAAACTTTAGCACATAAAAAACCCGGCACTGAGGCCGGGTTTTTTCTTAATCACTCACGTAAAGATGCTCATTTTACTGAACATCCCACCACATGCGAGTTGTAAACTCATCTGGTCCCTGCCGTGAGACTGCCGCTTCGTAATTTGAGCGGTTGTTTGCAGGTTCCTGCACCGGATAGATAATTCTTCTTGGAATGGTTCCGCCGGTTACATTACCCGGAGCATTAACAGGAGTTAGCTGAGGATAGCCAGTTCTTCTCCAGTCTGCGTAAGCCTCATATCCATTTAAGAACAGGGCGATCCATTTCTGGATGGCAATCTGCTCTAAATCTGCAGGAGGCACATTTGCAATATAATCCTGTATTTCACTGTCTGGAATGTTTAGTCCATAAAGACTAAGGTGCCTCATTGCAGCATCTATTCCAGCCTCATAGTGAGTTTGTGCATCGCCAGGAACATTCCATCCTCTTGCAGCTGCTTCAGCCAGAACAAACCGTACCTCAGCATAAGTCATGAACAGATATGGAGAATCGTATGCTGCCATGTTTTCTCTGTTTGGCATGGCATAGCGGGTTTCCGGGTCACCAAGGCCCCAGTTATTGGAAATAGCCGAACCATCAAGCCCATTAGGTACACCACGATACTCAAGCGGATCTGTGGTTGCTACATTGCCATCACTATCGTAAACACGTGCAATTCTGGTAAGACGCGGGTCAATGTTTGCATTTCCATTTTCTGCATCGAGGAGGATATTTACAAATGTATCACTCATTGCAAATCCATGGCCAGTAAGGCCGAAATTCTGAAATACTGAACCAATGGCATTTCTGTTTATTCCTGATTGATCAACATGATTCACCCATGCAATATCATCATTACTTTGCATAAGGCCACCGGCTGCGGCTGCCTCTACAGTTGCTTGGGCAAATGACGGATCTACTTCAGATAATCTCATACCGAGGCGGAGTTTTAATGAGTTTCCAAAACGTCTCCACTGGTCAACATCTCCGGAATAGAGAAGATCATTGCTTCCGAAGGTAAGAGGTCCTTCCGATAAGGAAGCTACTGCTTCAGTGAGTTCATTGATCATATCTCTGTAGATCTCTTCCTGAGGGTCGTAGGCTGGATTGGAAATGCCTTCTGTAAATCCTTGTCCGGCCTCAGAGTAAGGAATGTCACCATAAAAATCTGTAAGTCTGTGGTAAACAAAAACCCGCAGAATTCTGGTTTGAGCGTACATATTCACCATATCAGGATCATCTTGCACCTGGGCCATGATATCCTCAATGGTTTTTACTGTATTTGGATACATTACATTCCAAAATGCACCTGTGTACTCATTATTTATGGTGTATCTGTCGCCCGACCATCCTGTGATAGTTGATGAGAGGTGTTGAATCATGCTTGAAGCATGAATGAGGTTGCCTCTCCAGGTTTCAAATTCATCCTCTGCAGCCTGTAATACTGCTCGTGTAAACTTGAATTGTGGGTCAAGTTGATCGGCCTGCGTTGGATTCACGTTAATGTCTGTCAAACCATCGTCGCATGCCTGAAACAGAAATACTGCTGCAAACAATACAATGGCTGTTCTGAAAAGTTTTTTCATGGATAATTTCATAATTAGCAGTTCCTTTTTTTAGAATTGGAGAGATATATCGAACCCGAAGCTTCGTGTACTTGGAAGCGTGGCATGCTCCAAACCCTGTGCGTTACCTGTATTAATTACAGATTCAGGATCAATGTTTGGAGTATTCTTATGAATGAGCCAAAGGTTGCGTCCCACGATTGAGAATGATGCACCACTCAAACCAATACGCTGAACAAGATCTACAGGCAACGAATAACCAATCGCGAGAGACCGAAGTTTTACATAGCTGGCATCGTACACAAAATCTTCACTAATGTTTGCTCCAATGTGGCTGTAATACACTTGCGGATCTACTTCTGTAGTGTTGGTATCTCCATCTTGTGTTACACCTTCTCCAACAACGCCTCCACTAATGAAGTTATCATCAGAATCGAAGGTTGCAGTTGATCGGCCGGGAATCGTGTTTTTATGCAATCCTGTTTGATACATCTGTGCATTTGTAAGAGAGTAGATTTGCCCACCGCTACGAATGTCTACCAAAGCAGTCAGAGACATATTTCTAAACGTTACATTGTTTGAAATACTTCCTGTCCAGTCTGGTGTGTAGTTTCCAAGAACCACATTGTTATCGAATAATGGCAAACCGGAACTGTCGTGAACTACCCGCCCCTGGGAATCACGCTGGTAAGCACGCCCCACAATCTGGCCGTATGGCTCTCCAACACGGGCATCAACAAACGTGTGCTGAGAACGGCTAATTCCCAATCTGAGTGACTCCAGATCTCCTTCGAGTGAGACTACTTCATTTCGGTTTCTTGCATAATTTACGCCAATATCCCACTGCAGGTTTTGTGTTACTACCGGGCGGCCGGTTACTCGCAGCTCAATTCCACTATTATCAATTTCACCGGCATTAATCACACGGCTGTCAAAACCGGATGCATTAGATATAGTAGTAGCAAGAATCTGGTCACTTGTAGTTTGCTGGTAAACAGTTGCATCCAGCCCAAGACGACCATCAAAGAAACGTAAATCAATCCCGGCTTCAAGTGCTGTAGTTGATGTTGGCTTGAGGTCAGCCAAAGGAATTTGACCGCCACTTATACCACCATGAGCAGCATTGCCGCCATCTTTGGTAGGATGACCACCTGAAATAGCATAAGTAAGGCTTAACTGATATGGATCTGTATCACCACCTACACTTGCCCAAGAAGTTCTGAACTGACCATAGTTAAACCAGTCGTTGGTTAGACCAAGCGCTTCAGCAAAACTAAAGCTCAGGTTAACAGATGGGTAAAAATATGAATTGTTATCACTTGGCAGCGTAGATGACCAATCATTTCTTCCTGTGATTTCCAGGAAAACAAGGTTTTGATAATCAAACTGTGCTGAACCAAACAGTGAGTTTACCTGCTTCTCATTGAAGGCGTATCCAACACTTCTTGAACTTTGAGTGGTGTTTCCAATGGTAATCAGGTTGGGAATGATAAATGTATTTCCACCATAAGACACCTCTTCAAAAGTTTCATAGGTTCTTGCAGCACCAAAAGTTGCATTTACACCAATATCACTGGTTATGCTTCTTTGCAGCTGAAAGAAAGCATCTATGTTATCTTCCCGCACATTGTAACTCTGCTCGTTCATCTGGCCATTAATAACCCATGGTGTACCTGTGTTATCCCATGTGGTTCTTCTCAGATTATAGAAATCAGTACCTAATCTTGCCTGGAAAGAGAGCCAGTCAAAGATTTCGTAATTGGCCCGGACAAAACCAATGAGTCTTCTGCGGTCATCTTCATTTCCATTTTCATTGAAACCCCAATATGGATTTGGCCTGAATGCGCCTGTATTATACGGTATGTGGTTACCCTGCTCATCCTTGTAATTCTGCAGTTGACGCACATCAAGTGTAAGCGGCATATAACTTAGAGAAAGCGCAGGGTTTGAAGGGTTATCTGATAATTGAGGCCGGAAATTAGTGGCTTCAATAATATAGTTGGCTTTCGCCTCAACAGTTAAATCGCCTACCCTTCTTGAACCGATAAAGTTGATATTATCCCTGTCAACAGTACTTGTCGGAATAATACCGGTGCTATTTAACCGATTAACAGACAAACGAAAACTTGAATTTTCAGTACCACCAGAAACAGCAATTGAATTAGAAATATTTGTTCCTGTATCGTAAAAGTTTCTCAGATTATCATTAACAACATAAGGCCTCATTTCACCATCAAATTGTACTACTTGCTGACCTTGAATTGGCTCACCCCAACTTGCTGTTCCAAAATTAACAGCTTCCGTTTGAGTTCTAGGCGCTCTTCCTCGTGAGCCCATTCCAAACTCTTCCTGCACCTCATCATATCCAACAAGAACATTCTCAAAAGTTACGTTACTACGCACACTTACTGAGAATCCGTCTGTGCCGGCCCCTGATTTAGTTGTTACAATGATTGCTCCATTTTGCGCTCTTGATCCGTAAAGAGCAGTAGCTGATGGGCCTTTTAGAACAGTAAGGTCTGCAATATCATCCGGATTTAAGGCAGAAAGACCTTCACCGCCGTCAAAACCTCCCCACTCGCCGGCTTCGCCAATAGTTCGATTATCCATTGGAACACCATCTACAACAATTAGAGGCTCATTATTTCCTGTAAGTGAGGTAACACCTCTTAATACCAATCTGGTAGAACCGGCCGGACCTGTAGGAGGTGATGTAACCTGCAAACCGGCTACCTGACCCGATAAATTATCACCAATGTTTGTGGATCGGACACGGGCAAAATCTTCTGTATTTACCCTTCCAACAGAGTACCCGAGTGATCGCTCCTCACGCTGAACGCCAAATGCTGTCACAACAAGATCATCAAGTTGACCTACCTCCTGCTGCATTCTAATAGTAATATTACTCCTGCCATCTACATTTAGGGTTTGTGCCTGATAGCCAATAAATGAGACTCGGATTTGTACATCAGCCGCAGAAACTGTCAAGCTGAATTCTCCATCTGGATTGGTAACCGTTCCGGTTTGTGTACCAACTTCAACTATGTTAGCTCCCGGTATTGGATCATTGGTTTCGCCATCAACAACCTGTCCTGTTATGTCGAACCCCTGCGCAAATGCAGAGTGCGGCAAACTGATTGCCAGGCATAGCAAAAGGCTCAGTAAGCCCACTGCTTTTCCTGTAACTTTAAAGATTTGATTGTACGGAATGTGCATATGTTTAACCGTTTTTTTGCTGGTTTATGTGATTACTCGATTAAGCCTTTAAGTATTGTAAATTGCGTTTGCAGCTGGATTCTTAAGTGTTAAAGCTTACTTATGATGGTGCTTTTACAACTTCTGCTAATAATTTACAATTTGATAATACCACACAAGTATACACATCTGTTAATTAGAAACAATTTGGAACCGGTTCCAAAAGTATTATTAAGTTCATGAATTGCTTCCTTTACATGTATTGTATTATTAATAGAAAGCTTTAAACAGTCCTTGAAACAAAAAAAGCCCGGTTTTAATACCGGGCTTTTCTTCTTAAGTGCTGATCTTTATAACTATATCTGCTGTAATAGCATACTCGTTATTTATGGTTGTTGTGCCCACCAAAGAGGAGTTAACACTTCGTCACTTCCATTTAAATAACCAACTGCCTGTTGATATCCAGCTGGGTTTTCGTTAGACAACCTTGACGGATATCGCAATCTTTGCGGGAAAAATGAAACCCTGCTCTCCATAAAGTTACCCTGGTTCAGTGCGGGCAGATTTGCAATAGGAAGTTCAACCGATGGATTTTCAAAAAACGGTAATCCTAACCTTCGGTGATCGTTCCAAGCCTCAAGTGGCAGGTATGGAAGCTGAGCAAGATATTTCTGGGTGATTATTTTTGTAAGGTGATCGTTCTTCACGTTACCGTTTGCATACAAATGATTGTCAGGGAATGTAAACTGAAAGGTACCCTCTTCATTTGTGTAACCATTGATGTATCTCTTGGTAACCGATGCGGGTGGCTCAGTTGTATGATCCCAGCTAACAGATGTGCCCGTACGGTTGAAGCTTTCAGAACGGAGATATTCATCCGCAAACTGATCAACTCCGAAAAATGCAAAGTTAGACCTGATTCCCTGCTCATAAGCATCTTTTGGGCTCATCGGAACACTCCAGCCTCTTACTCCTGCTTCTGCGATAAGGAAGTGTGTTTCCCAATCAGCAAAGAAAATTCGTTCACCGTTGCCTGTTCTGAACCTTTGGCTCAATCGGGGTATTGTACCAACATAGGCTGCAAGTTGATTTCTCGGAGCTTTATCTCCCCAATTACCCAAAGGAGTAGCATTCCAATGGCCGGTGGCATTAACTGTCTTCAAAACTTCACCATCTTCGGCAATCAGGTTTCTTTCCACGGTGAACGCATCCTGAGTCCATGATGGGAAGTGACTGAAGTTCGAGTTATCAAACCAACCCGGAACAATAAACGCCTGATATGCACGCGGATCTATTGTGTGCGGTAAACCATCTTTCCAGAATCCCGCAGAAGGATCGTTTGTATGGGTTCCAAGATGATTTTCCAGCCTCAGCCCTAAATAGTTCTCCGGCTTGATGTGATCGTGCATACTTGCAGGAACCTGCCTGTCAGATGTAATACCTCCAAGCCCTAAATAAAGATTATTTAATGTTGCTGAAAGTGGCTGAGCATTCCATTCTCTCGACATAACTGCGGTCAGATCATCCCAGCCACCACCTTCAGGAACAGAAAATGTATGGTCGGCATTGGCAATAATCAGGCCTGAAGCAGCCTCTTCGAAGTGAGCCTGCGCTACTGATGGTGCTACTTCGGACAAACGCATAGCTAACCTCATTCGCATCGAGTTTCCGTAACGAACCCACTTTTCAAGGTCAAAACCGTAAGCTTTATCAAATCGATGAATGCTTGAGGGCACCGGAGTTCCGAGATCTATACTGTTAACGGCATCTCTCAGCTCATCGAGCATAAAGTTATACACTGTTTCAACATCTCTGAACTCAGGATTTTCACCCTGAAATCCATCAATCGGCATTGGCCCGAAATTATCGGTGAACTCACTCATAAGGTAAGCGCGCCAAATTCTTGCAACCTGAATAAGGTTACTTGTGTAAGCAAAATTTACACCTTCCTGAATTTGTTCTTCACCAACGGTTACAGCAAGGTTAGCAGTGCGCAACCAACGTGATAATGAACCATAGTAGTCATTAGTCCAGTCATCGTTATAGCCTCCCAATGCCAATGATCCGTTTACACGATGCTGCCGGGCTGCAGTTTTCCAGTAAAGAATAAATGCACGCTCGGCGTCGTGAGGATTCATTTGGGCGCCGGTAATCGAAGAGTTGATAAAGTACTCTACCTGAACCTGATCGAAGCTGGCGGCTTTAGGATCTGTATTCACATCCAAAAAACCGTCAGTACAGGAACTTACTAACAGAATAACCGCAAAAATTAGCGTAAGATATATAAGTTTCTTCATGACAATATATATTAATATGATATTGTTAAATTAAATAGATAGGTTCTGGATGTTGGAGGTGCTGCATTCTCAAAACCCAGTGCATTTGTTCCGGTGGCAAATACTGACTCAGGATCATAACCATTAAGGTTACTTCTGATCATCCACACGTTATTTATAGTTGCTCCAAGCCTCATACCTTGAATCGGCAGGCTTTCAATTATCCTTACCGGCAAATCATAATTTAGGTTGATATATCTGAGCCTTACGTTTGTGGCATCGTAGATATTTGCCTCGTTGATTCCCAGGTTGCCTGTTCCCGCAACTACCGTCCAGTATTGCTGTTGTGTTATCTCCGTGGTGTTTGGGCTGAATGATCCGTCACCATTTTGCACAACCCCATCAACAACCATGTTATTTCTTTCACCACCCGGTGCTGTAACAGCAGCCATTCCCATCAATTGCATTTGCTGGTTGGTTTGTGAGAAAATCTCACCGCCAATTCTTGCATCAACCAGGAAGCTTAAACGCACGCCTCTGTAAGCAAAGGTATTGGTTATGCCCATAAGAGCCCTTGCTTGTTGATTTCCTAAACGTACGTTCTGCTCAACTTGAGGAAAGCCGTTAGAGTCAACAATTTTCTGGCCAAAGAATGGGCTGCTTTCATCATCAACACGCAGGAAGCCTGAACCATAAATTTCGCCAAACGGCCTGCCGGTTTCTGCCCGGATGGAAAGGTTATCGAAACCCCCAAGCCTGTAGAAATCTACATTCTCATGCAGTTCAATAATTCTGTTTCTGTTTGTTGAAAAATTGAAAGCTGTATTCCACTGGAATGAGCTGTTTTGTAAAATATTCGCATCAATCATCAACTCGGTTCCTTTATTCTCAATGTCGCCGGCATTTACAAGCCTTGCGCTGAAACCACTAAGCGGATCCATAGGGATAGGAATCAACTGATTGGTTGAGTTGGACTGATACCAGGTAAAGTCGATACCAAACCGGCCTTCCAGAAAGCGCATGTCTATACCCAGTTCTCTTGAAGTGATTAGCTCACTTTTTACATCAGGGTTGAACAAGGTTCCTCTTGAATCAGCAGTGGTATTTCCAAGTGGATCGTTCCCAATTGCAAACGTATTGAACAGCTGATATGGGCCAAGGGCATTACCTACCTGCGCTACCGAAGCTCTCACCCGGCCAAACGTAATCCATGATGGCAATGACATATCCATTGTGCTCAGCATATCGGTAAATACCACTGAAGCACTAACGGAAGGATACATGAATGAGCGGTTATCTCTGCTAAGGGTAGAGGCCCAATCATTTCTAAGGGTACCTTCAAGATAGATGAAATTATCCCAGTTAAACTCTACCATACCATACATAGAAGCAATTCTCTGCTCTGAAAAGAATTCGTTAACAGATGGGTTGGTCGTGCTGTTATTCAGCGAGAAGAGGTTTGGCACTTCAAGCTGGCCTGCATTAGATGAAATACCTTCACTCTGCTGCATCATGATATTACCACCAAAACTTCCAGAAACTCCCAGCCTCTCGATCAGGTTATCCTGGTTTGCACGAATCAGGTAACTGAAATTATGTTCGTGGAAGGTGGTTTTACCCATAGAAAATTCACCATTCGGTGATAGAGGGCCACCGGCAAACATTCTGTTATCTGAGCTTGTGGTATACATATCAGAACCAGCAGTTATTTCTGCTCCGACCCAATCAGTAAATTGATGGCTGAGTGTTGCCTGCAGAATAAAGCGGTCTCTTGTATCTCTGTTCAATCTGTTTTCCGCTGTCCAATATGGGTTTAACTGACTGCTGCCACCATACCATATCATATTGCCATTTTCATCAACAGATCGTTCAAACTGCCGTATATCCATACTTAAAGGTAACCTGTACATGGTAAAGAACGGGTTTGATGGATTATGGCCAAGAAGAGGCCTGTTTCTCGCTTCAGTATTCATATACTGCACTTTTGCATCGATAGACCAGTTGTTGTCATTACCGAAGTGAGATATTGCCCTTGTTGAAAGATTGGTTCTATTTAACTCTGTACCCGGTATCATACTGTTATCATCCCTTCTTGTAACAGAAGTAAAGATGGATGTGTTATCAAAACCCTGCTGATAAGATAAGCTGTAGTTTTGGCTGACACCTCTGTCAAAAAAGTTACTCACATTATCGTAGGGAGCAAGCTGAACCTGTGTACCATCCCAGTTTTGTACTGTTTGGCCTTCAATTCTCGGGCCCCAGCTGGAGTTTGATTCGTTCTCAAAAACGCCATCTGTACCCTGGCCAAAAACTGTTTGTCTGTTTGGATTGGCAAAAATGGTCTCAACGCCTATAGATGATGAAAATGTCATCCCAAGACCCGGCCGGCTCTGGCCTGACTTGGTTGTAATGAGAATTACACCGTTACCTGCACGAGCACCATAAAGCGCCGCTGCTGAAGCTCCCTTAAGTACAGAAATGTTTTCAATATCCTCGGCATTTATATCACCAATTCCACTTCCCATATCGAGTGATGGGTTCCAGTAGTCTGTATTTTCTGCACCGGTAAAGTTATTAATTGGGATACCGTCAACAACAATAAGCGGCTGGTTATCACCCACGAGCGATGAATGCCCTCTGAGGATAATTTGAGAAGATCCTGCAGGGCCTGTGCTGGAACGAATCACCTGCAATCCGGAAACTTTACCCGTTAATGCATTTGCAACATTTACTTCTCTGCTTTCGAGAAGTGCTTCTCCCTGAATATCCTGTATGGCGTAACCGAGGGATCTGCGTTCTCTCGGAACTCCAAAAGCTGTTACCACAAGATCACCAAGCTGGCCAACCATCATGGATAAGCTTATCGTTACATTGCTTCTGCCATCAAGATTTACAATCTGTGGCTCGTAGCCAATAAATGATGCACGAATCTGAACATCAGGCCCGGAGACCATAAATGAAAATTCGCCATCAATATTTGTAACTGTACCTGTCTGTGTACCAACTTCAATTACGTTGACACCCGGAATAGGTTCACTCGTTTCGTTGTCAATAACCAGTCCTGAAACACTGAAACCCTGCCCAAAAGCAGCGTTTGGCAACAAGAAAGTTATTCCAAACATCAAACCGAGCACCACTGATACTTTTAGTATCTCACCAATCTTTTTATAGTAAGAAGTGTGCATAGTTTTTCCCATTTATTTTATTTTAAGTGATGTTATAGCATTTATTCTGCTACTAAACACACCGTGCTGTCCTTTTTTTTCTTTTTTGGCATGGTGTACTAACTATAAATATACTATAAGTCCATTCATCTGGAATCATCAATCGGTATGGAACCGGTTCCAAAGCGTAAGCAGTTATTTACATACTTCTGCATACTGCTTATATAAAAGAAACTCCCATACACATTGCCAAATAAACAAAATGCCAACCTCGCAAAATGAATAGGCTCACACTCATAATTATCTCTTTTTTGATGCTGCCTTGTGCAACAATGCCTGCCTTGCATGCACAAGAAGTAAGAACCCCCTCCATTTCCTTTAACCCTGAAACTTATGTTGTTTATAAAACCGATCACCCTCTAAACATTAATGGAAATCTAGATAAAGAAGCATGGAAACATGCGGAATGGACAAGTGCTTTTGTGGATATCCGTGGCGGTGAGTACCCCACTCCCCGGTATGAAACCAGGGCAAAGATGCTTTGCGATGAGGACTATTTCTAATTAGCTGCAAAACTTGAAGAACCGCATGTATGGGCCACCATAACCGAGCGGGATGCCGTGATTTACATGGATAACAATTTTGAGATTTTCATAGACCCAAACGGCGATACCCACAATTACTACGAGCTCGAAGTAAATGCACTTGGCACATTCTGGGACCTGATGCTAACCAAACCGTACAGAAACAGTGGCAGGGCGATTAACGCGTGGGATATCAAAGGGCTTAAAATTGGTGTTGATATTCAGGGAACACTAAACAACCCGACCGATATCGATGAGGGCTGGACTGTTGAAATTGCCATTCCCTGGAGCGTGCTTCTTGAAGCCACTCGTGGCGGAATGCCTGTTGATGGAACACAGTGGAGAGTGGGTTTCTCGCGTGTTCAGTGGCAAACTGAGGTAATTGACGGGGAGTATGTAAAACTGAAAGATCCTGAAACCGGCAGGGATCTTCCGGAAGATAACTGGGTTTGGTCGCCACAAGGGCTTATCAATATGCATTATCCCGAGATGTGGGGGTTTGTTCAGTTCAGTGAAAAAGCAGCAGGTGAGGCTGATGTTCAGTTTAACTGGAAACCCGCTGAGGATTACAAATGGCTGCTTCGTGAACTGTACTACCGGCAAACCGAATATCGAAACAGACATGGACGATACTCAGAAAACAGTGCAGATCTCGGCTTTAATGAAAGCTTTGACAAGCTGTTTGATGAGGATACACCGCTGCCAAAACTTACTATCTCTGTGTTAGATAATACCTACATCATGCGCCTTCAGCCGGAGGATATGAACTATAACTTTTACATCCGGAACGACAGCAAAGTCTGGAAAACTGAACGATAACCCAATCTGTAAACAATCAGCTAATATGAAACGAAAAGATTTCCTCAAAACAATTAGTGCCGGATCAGCCGCACTTGCCGCCGCTACAGCTTTCCCACAATCCGTAATTGCCAAAAGGCAGGGCCGCCGGTGGAATTCTAAAAATTACACATGGGTATCGCACCACGGAGATAGTGACGATGAGGCAAGAAGGCGTCTCGAACAGATCAAAAAATCGGGGCTGAAGGGAATCTTGCCATCCGGCCAGTATGAACGGTGGGTTGGGCTGGCCGAAGAGTTCGATCTGGAAGTTCACGCCTGGTGGATAACTCTGCAGCGCGGCGGCGATAATTACCTCATTGAAAACCACCCTGATTGGTTCATGGTGAACCGAAATGGTGATTCTTCAGTTGATAAACCGGCTTATGTTGACTACTACAAATGGCTCTGCCCCACTCGTCCAGAAGCTCAGGAATATCTGATGAAACAGGTTGATCAGATCCTGGCAATCAGCGAGATCAAGAGTGTACACCTGGATTACATTCGCTACCCCGATGTTATTTTGCCCATTCAGCTTCAGCCTGTTTATGATATTGTGCAGGACAGAGAGTACCCTGAGTACGATTACTGCTATTGTGAAGCGTGCAGGGCAAAGTTCAAAGATCTGCATGGAGAAGACCCCATCGATTTCACCAAGCCGGAAGATCACGAAGTCTGGAACCGGTTCAGGTACAACCAGATTACACATCTGGTGAATCAAATAGCAGTAAAGGTCCGTAATCGTGGTACAAAGCTCACTGCAGCCGTTTTCCCCACGCCCGATATTGCCCGTTCATTGGTTCGCCAAAACTGGCCCGACTGGTCATTGGATGCTGTTTTCCCCATGATCTACAACCATTTTTATCATAAAGATGCGCGATGGGTTGGTGAAGCTGTTGCCGAGTGCCGCCGTGAAATGCCTAAAACAACGCCGCTCTATTGCGGTCTCTACATCCCCGAAATGAGTGCAATTGAGGTTTCGCAGGCGTATGAATACGCTATGGAAAATGGGGCAGCTGGTGTTACCATCTTTCCTGATCACACCATGAGCGAAGAGCAGTGGAATTACCTCAGCAGGGTTATTTTACAAGGATAGCTATCAAGCCAAATACATTTCATTTTAATATTCGAACATTCCAGAGGGCGATTCTGTTGATTTTATTAGTAACAGAAACCTGTAATAAACAGATTGTCCAAATGAGAACTTCAGTTTTATTAACACTTGGAATTTTTTTGCTGCTGTTTACCATAGCTTGTGATGAGGATACAACTTCAGCCGACTTTGAAGAAGATGCCCTTGGTGTTTTTGTTGAAAACATAGGCACTTCCGACCTGATTTTACGTCAGGTAATCGTAACATTTTGTTATGAAGGAAGCGGATGTGTAGAAAGCAATGTTTCAAACTTAACACTATCTGCCGATGCCGGAGCACCGCTGGAACTCGGCATTTCTGATACTGGTCAGCAGGCTGTCGGCGTCATCGTGACTTTCCAGGCTGTAACCGGGCAGGGATCTCTTGAAATACAACAGGGCTCACCCATTGGTGCCAGTGAATTCGAAGCAGCCGACATCCTGAAAGTATCAGACTTTGGCTCCGGAGAAACGGTTAACATCACGTACGGAGATACTGAATTTTAACGGAAGAATTACACAACTCTTTTACACCTGAAGCCAGTAATATACTCTCTGTTATTTAAAGAGAATAACCAATAATTTGTATTTATATTGAAGTTGGTGCAATTTTCAGCAAGCCGGTACAAGCATGCAAAAAAAATCAGAGTACATCTTTAAATATCCGCCAAATCTGCAAGAACTCGATCTCGCAACGATGGTGAGTATGTATCGGGACAGGGGAGAACCGCGGCGTGCAGCGCCAGGAAAATATTTAGCCTGCGCAGTTACCCAAAAGCTTTTAAAAAATGCCAAGTGGTGGTTTGGCATTTACTACAGTCAGCCGGCGTGGGATAGCCTTCTCACTAAATCATCAGAAGGGTACCCGCTAACTGAAGCCGAACTCAACTTACTTGGCCTTCTTCTTACTCTTGATGAAGAACCCCCGCAACGCGAATACGTTGAAAAAAACCTGGGCGTATTGCCCAAACTTGGTTATCTCATCGTGAATGACCTGCGTCAATTCGGATTCATTAATGAAGATGATTACGGATGCCTCAGCATAACTACTGCGGGCGAACGGGCTTTACAAGGGATCTGCAGGCGATTGTATGGCAAACGGTTTACTCCGGAAATGCTCGAACTCTATCATATTGATCCATCCTTTGCACGCAAAACAACTTCCTCAAATGATCAGCCTTCTCTTTTCTGATGACACGTAACCCATTCTAAAATCCAAAAGAAATGGGATCGGGAAAGCGGTATATTTAAGCTTGTTATAAAATCAGAAACAGAATGTACCCGCACTGATCACTACTTCGTTTTATGGAATCATATCTTCAGGAAATTATTGGCAACGCTTTACGCAGCATGGATCTTGATGAAGATCAAATCCCGGAAATTAAAATCGAAACTCCAAGAGATCCCGACCACGGAGACGCCGCAACAAATGTGGCCATGCAGCTTGCAAAACCACTTCGAAACAACCCCAGGAAAATAGCTGAACAACTTGTTGCAGCACTCAGCCTTGACCCTTCAAAGATTTCTGCTGCAGAGATTGCCGGGCCCGGATTCATCAACTTTCGTTTTGCTGAAAACTATCTCTACACCGAACTGGAAAAACTGCTGAATGAAGATACCGATTATGGAAAAACCGCAGATAATAAAGGCATCAAATGCCTTGTTGAGTTTGTAAGTGCAAACCCTACCGGACCACTTACCGTTGGCCATGGCAGAAATGCCGTTCTGGGGGATACTGTTGCCCGCCTATTGGAATGGACGGGGGCCGATGTACAGCGGGAGTACTATTTCAACAATGCCGGGAGGCAGATGAGAGTGCTCGGGCAGAGTGTTCAGGCACGCTATAAAGAACTTCTTGGTGTTGAAGGTGATTTCCCGGAGGGGGGATATGAAGGTTCTTACATTGCCGATATTGCACAACAGCTTATTGATGAACATGGTGATAAACTACTCACTGAAACGGATGAAAAACTGTTCAAAGAGAAGGCTGAGTCTGCCATTTTTGATGAGATCAAAAAGACTCTCGAGCGGATGAATATCGTGATGGACTCTTTTTTCAATGAGCACTCACTCTATGAAAACGGTTCGATCGATCAGGTGATCAAAACATTTCGGGATAAAGGTGTTGCCTACGATAATGATGGTGCCGTTTGGTTCAGAACCACTCAATTTGGGAAAGATCAGGATACTGTTTTGGTAAAAAGCTCCGGTGAACCCACCTACCGCCTGCCGGATATTGCCTACCATGCCGAAAAACTGGATCGTGGATTCAATCTCTGTCTCGATGTATTTGGTGCCGACCATATTGACACCTACCCCGATGTAATGAGTGGTATTGAAGTTCTGGGGTACGACAAAAACAGAGTTGAAGTATTGGTCTATCAGTTTGTTACACTGGTTAAAGATGGCAAACCGTATAAAATGAGTACCCGGAAAGCCAACTTTGTTACACTTGACGACCTTATGAATGAGGTTGGAGAGGATGTAACACGCTTTTTCTTCCTGATGCGATCTCCCAATACGCACCTCGAATTTGATGTAAACCAGGCGAAAGAGGCCGGTGATAAAAATCCCGTTTTTTATCTGCAGTATGCACATGCCCGTATACAATCTATCCTCAGAAAAGTAAACAGCATTGAAAATTTTACAGAACAGCCAAAGCTCGATCTTCTTCAACACCCGGCAGAGATAACACTCATCAAAAAGCTCCTCAGTTTTCCCGGAGCTGTATCAAATGCTGCTTCTCACCGTGAACCGCATCGTTTAATTACCTACCTGAATGAACTTGCATCCGAGTTTACGTCATTCTATCACGATTGCAGGATTGTAGGAGAGGAGAAGGAGCTGATGCACGCTCGAACTAAACTGGCCGGCGCTACTGCACAAGTGCTCGCAAACGGGCTTGCCATTCTGGGCATCACCGCGCCCGACAGAATGTAGAGAATGTGAAAACATGTTGAATCTATACGATCAATAATCATTCCATTGCACGTATTTAGCACACTCACTGCCCGCTGTAAGCAAAACGTATAGATATAATACTCAGTGATTTCTCTGGCTCTGTAGCTTTTTTCTTGAAGTGAATGAAAAACATAATGGCACTAGCGGACGCTCGCGCCAGTATTTGGTGCTATACCGGTTTTAACTTTGTGAAGCAGACAATTCCTTTTATAATCTGATCTTCAATTTCAAATCCTGCCCGCTTAAACAGGTCGTTGCTCTGTTCTGCTGTCCAGAATTTTATTCCGCTCCATTCAGCAGAATTTTGCAAAATCCTGCCATACCAGCTACCGGCCTGTATAAGGTGCATCACAAAAAATACCCCGTTTTTCTTTAGCACGCGTCGGCATTCATAAAGCACTTTTAATTCATCACTGAGCTCATTCAGTGTTCCGCCCATTACAACTCCATCAAATGTGGCAGCAAAAAAGGGCATTTCACGGGCGTCTGCACGAATCAAAAAGAGATCTGTCTGGTCGGCCTCTGCCTTAAGACGGGCCTCTTCGAGCATGGCAAGTGAAAAATCGATCGCAACTTGTGTGCTTTCCGGTTCTGCTTTTTTTAATGATCTGGCATACAGAGCCGTGGAACAGCCAACATCAAGATAGGTGCCGCCGGGTTTTGGATGAACCCATTTGTTTAACAACTCTTTCTCCTTTTCAATGGGAAATGGCTCGCCGGTGAGAAGAGAAAGCGAACGAACTCTCCACAGATCTTCATAAACAGAAGCTGTTACGTTCCAGTGATTGGTGCTTTGTGCAAGGGTATAGTGCTTCTCTTCGGTAATCAGATCTGCAATATTGTTTTTGATTGGATATTCATCACCTTTGGCCGAACATATACTCCCGCTGAACGGTTTGGACAGATCGGCTGCTTCGGCAGGAATTGAGATTTTCTCTCCATCAAAAAGTGGGGAACGAAGATCGGGTTTTTTCATAGATTGCTATTTAATTACCCCAAATAATACGCAAACAGAGTGCGCGTGTTACGCTATTTCTGATTGATGATAGATATCTGAGCTCCCTTCTCAACACCTAACATCTCTTTAGCATTTCCTTTATTGATGGCTACCTCGAGTGTACCCGAACTGCCGATGTATGCTGCCGGCTCGCCATCAGGCACATCACCATATGTGAGAACAATATTTTTCAGGATTGTATTGCCTACATAAATTCGAAACTGTGAAGAGTTTACAGCCTCTTTGATCAACGATTCCGGAATGTTTGAGATCAGGTTTCCAAAACGATCGATGTGAACAATCCAGCCCTGCACTCCATCTCTGTCTGAAATAGGTATGGCCCAGCGAAACGTCACAAGCTTTTCGAGTGATCGCCCAAGGTGGCTGATATTCAGACCCTTCGACAGATGAGCTGCAACCGGTGCAAAAATATCCCTTCCATGAAAGGTATGAGATCTGTCCTTTCTCCAAAATTTTTCATTATCCAGCACAACGGCTTCGTATTCAAAATCCTCACCGATTAATGAAAAAATACCATTATCAGGACCAACAAAATATTGGTCCTCAATTTTTATGGCTACAGGATTTCTGTCAGTGCCAACACCGGGATCAATCACAACAAGATGAACTGTATTGGGAGGATAAAGCATAGTTGCATTGCGAACCACCCATGCACCTGCCATGATATCCTGCGGAGGTATTTGATGTGAAATGTCAACCAGCCGTACGTCGGGAGCTATTCCCAGGATGGCTGCTTTTATGGCACTTACATAGTGATCCTGCAAACCAAAGTCGGTGGTAAGTGTAATAATTGATGCCATAAATATTTTTGGCCACTTGATTTACAGCCGTTAAGAACGGGCACATTTTTTAATAATGCAGAGCTGTAATGTACTACCCATTCCGCAAGCTGATGTTTCTGCCTGCTTCCTGATTGTTTATGCGTAGCTGTTCAGCATTACCGGCATCACAAGCATCAGCATCTCTTCGCCTTCATCTTCTTTTGCAGGTTTTACAATGCCTGCACGATTTGGCGTAGAGAATTCAAACTTTGCCTCTTCACCGTCTACATTGCTGAGCACATCCGCCAGATATTTTGCATTAAATCCAATCTCCATGCCGTCTGCACTGTACTCACAGGCTATGGTCTCTTTCGCTTCGCTGCTCATGTCGAGATCTTCTGCCCGAATGGTAATTTTATCGCGCTCCAGCTGCAGTCGTATCTGCCTTGTGGAACTGCTTGAAAATACAGACACACGCCGAACAGTTGATAACATCTGATTCTTATCGATCAGTAAATTTTTATCGTTATCGCGTGGAATTACAGATTCGTAGTTGGGGTACTGCTCATTGATCAACCTTGTGATAACAATTGTGCTTCCGCTTTTGAATTGTGCGTGATCGCTTGAAACCTTCAGCTCGCAATCGGCTCCATCCAGAGCTTTTGAAACCAGGTTCAACGCTTTATCAGGTACGATAAACGATAGTGGCTTTTCTGACGTAAAGTTGCGGTTTATAAAACGAACAAGCCGGTGACCATCAGTAGCTACAAATTTTGTGGCTTCTGTGCCAATGTCAAAATATACACCCATCATAGCCGGGCGGAGGTCATCCGTAGAAACAGCAAACATGGTTTTTCCGATAGCATTCTGTATCAGCTCGGTATCGGTATTGAGTGTTTCACCCGCTTCCATATCGGGAATTTCAGGAAATTCATCGGCCTCTTCACCTACCAGCTTATACTTTCCTTTATCGGTTTTAAATTCCACATTTTGATCGGCATCAACCTCGAAGAAAACCGGAATATTCGGAAGCTGTCGCAATGTTTCCAAAAGCCGTTTTGCAGGAATAGCTACTGAACCTTCCTCCTCAATTTCAGCATCGATATATTCAATTATTGAAATCTCAAGATCGGTAGCGGTAAGTTTTAGCCTGCCATCTTCACTTTCAAAAAGAATGGTTTCGAGAATGGGTAGGGTTGCCTTGTTTGGAACGGCCCCGATTACAGCTGAAAGGCCTCCGTTTAAATCGTTACTTGCTACATTAAATTTCATAGTCAAAAATCAAAATTTGTGGTCAGTTTTCTCGTAGGTTTCTCTAACAATTTTCTATTCAGTCAATCAGCATATACTAACAAATCCTGCTTCTTACCGCAACTTTCAATAAAGGTTGAACAGCAAAAAACAGATGACTTAAAATTGGAAATGAACGGGCAAATCGTTGCCTGCTTTTTATCAGTTTTCTTCGGCCCGAATACCCAGTTTTTTACAAAGTTCCGAAAGTGTCTCTTTCTCCTTTTCCGTAAGTACTCCGAACTCCTCTTTAATTTTTTCCAGATGTTTCGGAAAAAACTCCTCAATAAACGTTCTTCCCTCATCAGTTAAGTGGATAAGAACGGCACGGCGGTCGTTAGGGTCTTTTTCCCGTTTTACATACCCGCTTTTTTCCAGGTTGTCGATCACCATGGTGATATTTCCGCCGCTTTTCAGAAGTTTTTCACCTATTGCACGCTGGTTTAGCGGCCCTAAATGCAGTAGTACTTCAAGTGTGCCAAACTGACTGACGGTTAAATTTGCATCCGCAAGATGCCTGTTTAGTCGGTTATTAATTGATTCGGTTGCCCTCATCATTTTAATAAATGCATTCAGCGTATTTTTATCTGATTTTGAGCCTGAATAATGAGTTCCCATGCCGGTATTCGTTTAAGTAAACTTCTTCAATGCGTGCAATATATCATTTATATCCATAGAATTACGAACTAACCAGCCGGGCGTATTTTCTCTTTCCAACTTTAAGCTCCAGCTCATCCCCCGAAGAAAAAGTGATGGTGTAATTAGGATCGTTAATTTTCTCCTCGTTGATACTTACTCCGCCCTGTTTCATCATCCGCTTGGTTTCGCCGTTACTGCCGGTTAATCCCGCATCAGATATGATGTCCATCAGCCTGTGTTCACTGCCTGCATTAAAATCAAAAACCGGGGCATCATCCGGAATGTTCTTTTTGATGACTGTCTCTTCAAAATGTTTCCTCGCAGCCGCAGCAGCTTCTTCTCCGTGATACATTCTGGTTATGGTGTATGCCAGATGATGTTTCGTATTCCGGGGATCGGTCTGAGCTTTTTCCTTCAGTGCCGGGAGCTGATCAACAAGAATATCCGTAACCAGTTCAAAATATGGGAAGATCAGTTCATCAGGAATAGAGAGAGATTTACCGTACATCTCATTGGCCGGTTCATCAATCCCGATGTAGTTATCGTACGATTTACTCATTTTCATTGAGCCATCCGTGCCAACGAGAAGCGGCATCATCAAACAAACCTGTGGATCAATTCCATCAGCCCGCTGCAGGTCCCTGCCTACAAGAAGATTAAATTTCTGATCGGTTCCGCCCAGTTCAACATCAGACTTCAGATGAACAGAATCCTGGCCTTGTGCAAGCGGATATAAAAATTCATGAAGAGAAATGGGCTCGTTATTCTGGTATCTCTTGGAGAAATCGTCCCGTTCAATCATCCGTGCAACCGTCAGTTTCGACGATAACCGAATAACATCCATAAAGGTTATCGGGCCAAGCCAATCGTTGTTATTAACGATGGTTGTTTTTGATTCGTCCAGAATTTTCTTCGCCTGTTCGATGTATGTCTCTGCATTTTCACGCACCTCATCATCTGTAAGTGGCGGACGTGTTTTATTCTGGCCGGTGGGATCACCAATCATGGCAGTAAAACCGCCAATAATCAGAATAGCTTCATGGCCCAGATCCTGGAATTGCCTCAGCTTCCTCAAAATAACGGAATGGCCAAGGTGCAGGTCGGGCCGGGTGGGATCAACCCCAAGTTTAATCTTTAAAGGTGTATTGGTTTGCCGTGATTTTTTGAGCTTTTGTTTGAGCTCATCTTCAGGAACAATTTCAACGGTTCCTCTTTTTATCACAGCCATTTGTTCGTCAACCGATATAAAACTCATGATTCGGATTCGGGTTCAGGTTTATCAAATATGGGTAAGGATCTGAGTGTATTGTTTTCCTTAATACTCTTTTCGATGGTTTCAACAAAGTTTACAGCTTGCGGGTAGACGGTAGCAATAATGTTGAAAGCAGCGGGCGCTATGGTAATTGTGGTACTGTATGTGAGTGAATTTTGTCTTGAATCTTCATTTGGCCTGTCAAAGCCTGCAAGCAGAAGAAGAATTGCACTTATGAGGAGCGCTATTTTCAGTCCTCCAAAAAATGCTCCGCTTACTGCATTGATAATTCCCAGACGAGCGTAGGTAAATATACGTTCCAGCCAAAACGCAGTAACTTGTACAGCTGCCAGTGTAACAAAAAAGATTACAACTCCACTAATGAGTACAGCGTTGTCTACATTATCTGCAAATGGGCGTAAAAAACCGGATATGGGCCCCATATAGTTAAATGTGGCAAAGATGGCAATTACGAGCCCCGCAACACCAAAAAACTCTTGTATAAACCCCTTCATAAAACCCTTGTAGGCAAAGTAGCCAACAGGTACAAGAATAAAGAAGTCGAGTGCATTCATCTATTTTCAGTTTGAAAGTTCATCTTTAACCACTGAACTGATTAATGCTCCATCAGCTTTACCCTTCAGGCGCCCCATGAGAGCGCCCATTACTTTGCCCATATCAGCTATGGTTGAAGCGCCCATTTTCTCGATCTGCTCTTTAACAATTGTGCGAACTTCATCCTCATCCATCATTTTTGGGAGGTATTTTTCGATGATTTCCAGCTCCCTTTTCTCTTTATCTGCAAGATCGGGCCGGTCGCCGGCTTCAAACTGATCTATCGACTCTTTTCTCTGTTTGGCTGCCTTCATCAGCACCTCAATAATCTGTTCTTCACTCAGAACAGATTCTCCGCCTGATCGCTCAGCAATCTCTTTTTCAAGAATTTTGGCCTTCAATGATCTCAATACCATTGTAGTACCGGTATCCTTTGCCTTCATGGACGTTTTAAGATCTTCAAGAATAGCTTCTTTAATACTCATTTAATCTGATTTTAAATGAAAAATTTATGATGGGTTGTGCGTAAAAGTATCCTGCAAAGCCCCCAACCCTGAATGTAATCAATTCGAACACAAAAAAAGTGCCAGAAATAGCCAGAAAATCAACAATAGGGTAATTTATGGATAAAAAAAAAGGTTTCATCTTTTTAGGATGAAACCTTTTTATATAGCCTTGTAGCTTATGCTTTATTCTTCTGAATAAAATCTGTCACTTTATCCTGCTCAACCATAGTTTCCCTGTAAGAGAATTTACCTCTTTCATTCTTGGTTGAGATGATAACTTTAGCCATTCTCTTATGAGAGCCTTTCAGTGATTTTGCGTCTTCGCCAAATACCTGTTTCTTAGCCATAACAACTACCTATTTAATTTCTTTGTGAACGGTGTGCTTTCTCAGCGCCGGATTGTACTTTTTCAGTTCGAGCCTCTCTGTTGTTGTTCGCCTGTTTTTTGTAGTTACATAGCGAGAACTACCGGGCTTTTCTGTGCATTCAAGAATAACTTGTATTCGATTGCCTTTTGCCATGGTTTACACCTCTTTTAATAAAGTTCCTTTTTTCTTGGCTTCTTTAAGTACAGCAGTAATACCCTTCTTATTGATGGTTCTCAATGTTTTTGCTGATACTTTTAAAGTAACCCACCGATCCTCTTCGGGTATATAAAAACGTCTTCTTTGCAAATTCAGATGAAAGCGATGCTTTGTCTTGTTATTCGCTTTTGACGACCGGTAACCGTTTAATGCTGATTTTCCAGTAATATCGTCTTTTCGTGCCATATCTTTTACCTGTTGACTGAATTTTTGATAGACCCCAAAATTAGGGGTTATACTATTTAATTTCAATAATTATTTCACACCTTTTATTCAGCCTGCATTTACCTGTACGCAAACCGCCTGCATCGTTCAATTTGCGCCCCCTTTTTCTGCCTGAGCTTTCAAAACTTAATAACTTTAGAGACCGGCGAGAAAAATGAATTTTAAATGAATTTTCAGGTCAATTTTTTTTGTGTTTTCCGTCAAATTCACATAGCTTTATCCCGGATTTATTCCGCATCAACAACCTGCTGAAATTTGAATAGATTCTATCATCTCGTCAATTGCCATCTAAAAAGACTCTTTTCTTTGATTTTGCGCTTATAAGCGGTATTTTTAAGCGTCTAAGAGGCTATTAAATAACTTACTCAACCCCGTTTATGTCTAAGAAAAAAGGATCCGACTACAAAGCGTCCAATATCCAGGTTTTAGAGGGACTCGAAGCTGTTCGAAAACGCCCTTCCATGTACATCGGAGATACCGGCCAGCGCGGCCTTCACCACCTTATTAATGAGGTGGTGGATAACTCTATCGATGAGGCCCTTGCCGGCCACTGCGATTTTATTACTGTAACTATACACAACGATAGTTCTATAACGATATCAGATAACGGGCGCGGAATTCCCGTTGATGAGCACCCAAAATTAAAACTGCCCGCAGTTGAAGTTGTACTCACCAAACTGCATGCTGGTGGAAAGTTTGATAAAGACAGTTATAAAGTATCGGGCGGTCTGCACGGAGTGGGTGTAAGTTGTGTGAATGCACTCTCCATATTTTTCAGTGCAGAAGTTCATCGTGATGGAAATATATATGTGATGGAATTTGAGCGTGGTGTAACAAAAACACCCCTCAAAACTGTTGGCACTACCAAGAAAACGGGTACAACCATCCGCTTTAAACCCGATCCGGAAATCTTCTCTCAAACAACGGAGTTTAAGTTTGACATCGTCTCAGACAGAATGCGGGAACTTGCCTTCCTGAATCCGGAGATTACCGTTGAAATTATTGATGAGCGCGAAGAAGATGATAGTGACAGAAGAGAAGTAACATATCATTACGCGGGTGGTGTTAAAGATTTCGTTGCCTATCTGGATGAGTCTCGTGAATCACTGATGAATGAACCCATTTTTATATCCGGAGAAATTGAAAATGTGCCTGTAGAACTGGCCATTCAATACAACAATGGATATACCGAAAATGTGCACTCATATGTAAACAACATTAATACCCGTGAAGGTGGTACCCACATATCCGGTTTCAGAAGAGCGTTAACTCGCTGTTTCAAAACCTACGCCGAAAAGAATAAAATCATAAAATCGAACAGTAAAATACAGGTATCCGGTGAAGATTTTCGCGAAGGCATGACCTGCGTTTTAAGTGTAAAAGTGGCCGAACCACAATTTGAGGGTCAAACCAAAACGAAACTGGGTAACTCTGAAGTTCAAAGCGCCGTGGAGGTTATTGTTTATGAGAAGCTAAATGAATTTCTCGAGCAGAACCCCAAAACGGCCAAAAAAATCCTCGAAAAAGTTGTTGTTGCCGCCGAAGCGCGCGAAGCTGCCCGAAAAGCACGGCAGCTGATTCAGCGTAAAAGCGTTATGAGTGGTGGCGGCCTGCCGGGTAAACTGGCCGACTGCTCCATTAAAGATCCCGCACACAGTGAAGTCTATCTTGTTGAGGGTGATTCTGCCGGTGGTTCAGCCAAAATGGGCCGAAACCGAAGTTTCCAGGCCATTCTGCCGCTTCGTGGTAAAATTCTGAATGTGGAGAAAGCCAAAATCAACAAGATTCTCGAAAACAAAGAGATTCAGGCGATGATTACCGCACTGGGAACAGGCGTTGGCCATGAAGAGGAGTTCGAGCTTGAAAAGCTTCGTTATCATAAAATTATCATCATGACGGATGCCGATGTTGACGGATCTCACATCCGAACGCTTCTGCTCACTTTCTTTTACCGATATATGCATCCGCTGGTAGATCACGGCCATATCTTTATCGCCACTCCGCCACTCTACAGAATTACATCAACCCGGGGTGAAATCCAATACGCCTGGGATGATGATACCCGCGATAAGATCATCCGCGATTTGAAAAAGTCGAAGAAGAAATTTGATGTATCCCGCTACAAGGGCCTTGGTGAAATGAATCCCGAGCAGCTTTGGGAAACCACAATGGATCCCGAAACACGAACACTGCAGCAGGTTACTATAGAAAATGCCGCTGCAGCTGACAAAATGTTCTCCACACTGATGGGAGATGACGTGGCACCACGGCGCGAATTCATCGAACGCAATTCAAAATACGCAAGACTTGATATCTAACATGAGCAGTAAACAGGCATTGTTTAAAAGGTTTAAGAGAAAGATCTCAAACCTCAATTTTTCCTGATACTAACTCAAGACACACTACTCAATACTCTATATAAATGGCTAGCGAAAAAATTATTCCAATTACGATAGAAGACGAAATGCAATCATCCTACATCGATTATTCGATGTCGGTAATTGTTTCACGCGCCCTGCCCGATGTTCGGGACGGTCTCAAGCCGGTGCACAGGCGTGCTCTCTACGGAATGAGCGATCTGGGCATGCTTCACAACAGAAATTACAAAAAGAGTGCCCGTATTGTTGGTGAGGTTTTGGGTAAGTATCACCCCCATGGCGACTCTGCCGTGTACGACTCCATCGTAAGAATGGTGCAGGAGTTTTCGCTCCGCTATCCACTTGTTGATGGCCAGGGTAACTTTGGCTCGGTTGATGGCGACTCTGCAGCGGCCATGCGTTATACAGAAGTACGTATGCAGCGAATTGCCGAAGAGCTGCTCACCGATATCAACAAGGATACAGTAGATTTTCAAACCAACTTTGATGATACGCTTACAGAACCGACCGTTCTGCCGTCGATGTTGCCGAATCTGTTGCTGAATGGCGCTTCAGGTATTGCCGTGGGAATGGCTACAAACATGCCCCCGCATAATCTTAAAGAGGTGGTTGATGGCACCGTTGCCGTAATCGACAATCCAGAGATTGAAACCAAAGAGCTGATGAAGCTGATCACCGCACCGGATTTTCCAACCGGTGGGATTATCTACGGATATGAAGGTGTGAAAGAAGCCTATGAAACCGGCCGTGGAAAAATTACGATGCGCGCCCGCGCCAATACAGAAGAGCTTCGAAACGGCCGCGAACAGATTGTAGTAACAGAAATTCCATATCAGGTTAACAAAGCCACGCTTATTGAAAAGATTGCATCGCTGGTGCATGCGGAAAAGATCACGGAGATATCTGAGATTCGTGATGAATCAGACCGCGACGGGATGCGAATTGTTATCATCCTGAAGCGTAATGCGAACCCCGGTGTTGTGCTGAACCAGCTGTTCAAATACACGCAGATGCAGCAAACATTTGGTGTGATTAACCTCGCCCTGGTAAAAGGCCGGCCAAAAGTAATGGCCTTGAAAGAGCTTATTGAGCGATTTATTGAGCATCGTGTTGAAGTGATTATCCGTCGTACGATCTATGATCTCGACCAGGCTGAGGCACGCGCTCACATACTTGAAGGACTCAAGATCGCCCTCGACAATCTCGATGAAGTGATCCGAACCATACGGGCTTCAAAAAATCCGAATGAGGCAAACCAGGAACTTCGAAAGAAATTTGCCCTCACTGATATCCAGGCAAAGGCGATTCTGGATATGCGCCTGCAAAAACTAACCGGACTCGAGCGGGATAAAATTGACCAGGAATATCGCGACATCGTTGACAAGATTTCCGAATTCAGAAGTATTCTTTCAAGCAGAGAAAAGCAGAATGAAATTATCAAACAGGAGCTTCTGGATCTGAAAGACCGCTATGGCGATGAGCGCAGAACACAAATTGTTTACTCTGCCGAAGATTTCAGTATTGAAGATATGATTGCCGATGAAGATGTGGTGGTAACCATCTCCAATAAAGGATTCATCAAACGAATGCCTGTAAGCGGCTACCGGCGGCAGCGACGCGGTGGCAAGGGAATGAAGGGGACCACAACGAAAGATGATGAATATGTAGAGCATCTGTTTGTGGCAACCAATCACAACTATATTCTTTTCTTCACGGAAAATGGAAATTGTTACTGGCTCAAGGTGTACGAAATTCCCGAGGGATCACGATTATCACGAGGCCGCGCAATTGTAAACCTGATCGATATTGCCAAGGACGATAACATCAAAACTTTCGTACCGGTGAAAACCCTGGAGGATGAGGAGTACATCAACTCTCACTCTATTATAATGGCAACCAAGCAGGGCCAGGTTAAGAAAACAACGCTTGAGGCGTATAGCCGTCCGCGACGTGATGGTATTATCGGCATCAACATTCGCGAAGGCGACAGCCTGCTGGGTGCAGCTCTGACGGATGGTGACAGTAACATTATTCTTGCCAACAAAAAAGGGCGCGCCATCCGCTTCCACGAAAGTGACGCACGCGAAATGGGACGAAATACTTCCGGCGTTCGCGGTATGACTCTCGGCAAAAACGATGAACTGGTAGATATGGTAGTGATTAAAAACACCCATGAAGCCACAGTTCTTGCAATCTCGGAAAATGGATATGGCAAGCGCTCTCTCGTGGATGATTATCGTGAGCAGAGCCGGGGCGGAAAAGGGGTAATTACCCTGAAAGTAACCGCCAAAACCGGCAATCTGATCGCCCTTAAAGAGGTGTCGGACAATGACGATCTGATGGTAATAACCGAGCGCGGAAAAGTGATCCGGATGCAGTGCAAAGGCATTCGAACTATGGGCCGAAACACACAAGGTGTTCGAATTATGCGCCTGGACGAAGATGGTAAAATTGCAGCCATCACCCGGGTAGTGAACGAAGATGACGAAGAGGCCGAACCACCGGTAGTCTAAAGTCCGTTCTACTCTGCAGAAAATGAAAAGCTGAGCAGCGAAAGTTGCTCAGCTTTTTTTATCTTCAAAAAATTCATTCCATCGCTTTATACACCCTTTCCATAAACTCGCCAAGGGCACTGTTATCCATCCAGCGCAAAACTACAACCAGGTCATTCTCTTCATCAATGATGATGTAGTTTCCTCCAAACCCCGCAGCATAGTACACATGATCGGGAACGCCCTCCCATGTTGTATCTCCCTTGAGGGTCCACCACATATAGCCATATGAGGGATTGGGTTCTGATGGAGCCTTCGCTTTATCGATCCACTCTTCAGACAGCAACCGTTCACCATTCCACATTCCGCGGCGGGCAAAGAGCAATCCAAATCGCGCCTGATCCTGCGTATTGATAAACAGGCCGCCTCCATGATGCCCCCCGCCGCTCACAGATTGCATGTTCATTCCGTCAACCATCGTCCAGGAGTCATCATATCCAAACCATCGCCATGTTGTTGAAGCACCGATTGGGTCCATGATATTCTCACGAAGTATCACAGGCAGTGGCTCCCTGAAAACCTGCAACAGAGAATAGGAGAGTACATTCACGCGTACATCATTATACTCGTAGTGAGTGCCGGGAGTACGAAGTTCGCGCATGCGCCAGTCATCAATTCCACCATCGCGCGGGGGACGATCTCCCCAGTCTTCGAGGCCAAAATGTGTTCCCGACCAATCGGAGGATTGATTGAGCAGATGATGCCAGGTGATGGAACTGTTGTGTTCACCATCAAACGTTCGGTCCCACACGTAATCCTTCACAAAATCGTCCGTGCCTCTGATGAGCCCCCGGTCCCGGGCCAGCCCGGCAACAGTGGATAGGTAGCTTTTGGTTACGCTGAAAGTCATATCCACCCGTTCCAGATCCCCCCATTGGGCAGCTACATAACCATTTTTGATGATCATTCCGGCCGGGCCTCCCCGTTCCCGTACCGGACCCTGCAGCTCATGATACGGCTCCCTGCTGAATGCCTGTAAAATCGCCAGCCGAAGATCTTTCTCAACGCTGTTTTCATTATCAATGGCAAACTGAACAAGGCTGTTCAATTGGTTTTCGTCAAACCCGGCTTCTGATACCGTAATTTCTGCCCATTCGCTGCCTTGTGCGGGAAAATAGAGCTCCTGAGCAGGCAGTATCTGTACGGCGGTAAATGTAATGAACAGAGAGAGCAGGAGTGATAGTGGTATTTTCATTCGAAAAATTCTGATTTACATTGCATGACATGGAATATAGAAAATATCGAATTCTGTACCCGTTTGAAGATGGCCAATTTGATTGGCTAAATCAGAAATGATTAAAAAATTTCATTTTGAGACACAAAAAAGAAGACATTGAGCTCTCAACTTTAAAGAAATCATTAAAATTATACCCACCACCAATTGGTGATGGATAATGAATTAGTAAGAGAGATTCTGCTATTTTTTGGTTTCTAAATCACAGAACATGGTTATATATAAATTAACAGACATATACCTGACTGATGCGAACAGAATCCTGATAAACTTCTCCATCAACTATTGCTTCTAAATATACAACAAGTGGGTTGTATCCACATTCGCTTGGTGTGAAATTTGTAGTAAATTCTTTACCTGTACCTAAAAGCCGCCTCTCTGTTAAATCATTTCTCATTAAATACCATTTTAAATCTTCACCAGCAATCTCCGATTTTTCATTGTTATCCCACCCCACACCCTGAAAGGTTACATCATCCATCATGTCCACCCCATGTAATTCATGACCATCATCTGGTGATGAGATCTTAACAAAACTTTCTTCACATCCTACAAAGAAACAGATATATGAAAGCAATATTAGAAGTTTACATAGGTTTTTTAATTTAAAATTATTCATAATTACACCTTTTTTTGATTAAATATTGCGCAAAGTATTCACTCTACTTTATGACATTAGATTTCCATAGTAATATTTAGTTATTTGTAACAAATAATTATTATTTGTTATAACCGGAATTTGTTATAAAACTATGACTTACTATTACAAACGAAATTTTTATATTATTTAGCTCATTCTTTATGAGAAATTTTCATCAATAATTAAGTGACTATTCAGTAACAAACCCTCAATTGGTAATTAGTAGAACTAATTATTTGATAGCATAAAACTCTATTTTGCCCTCATTTTGAAATGACCAATCTTTTTTATTTTTGAATCTTAGAAATTATGCAGTAACGTTCAAACTTGTTTTAATCCAGCTCTAATGTTAGTTATGCCACAGCAACCATTTTCTATTCCATCACTGTTTTTATCCATTTTTGCAATATTTTTAATTATTCAACTGCCTGCCTGCTCATCGTCAGAGCAGGCCGCTCCGCCATCAGAACCGGCAACACAGGAGCGAAATCTCACCGATCTCGAATCATTATACTGGGCCAGAATTGACAGCTCAAGAATGAACTTTGTTCAGGCTGATGTGGATTTTATGACCGATATGATTGCCCACCATGCGCAGGCACTCATCATGTCGAGGCTGGCTCCGGAAAATGATGCAAGCCGATCCGTACAGGCACTCGCTGCAAGAATTATCAATGCCCAGTACGATGAGATCGGCACCATGCAGAAATGGCTGCGCGATCGTGGTCAGCCGGTACCCGAAGTACACATCGACGGCCTTATTTTAATGATTCATATGGAAAATGGTGATGATGATGAAATGGACCATGCCGCAATGGGTCATCACGATCACCATGCTGGCCACGGCGGAATGGGTCACGACGCCATGGCGCACCACCACGATATGCCCGGAATGCTCACTCAGGATCAGCTCGAAGAACTTGCCAAAGCGCGCGGAACCGAATTCGACCGAAAATTCCTGGCCTTTATGATAGAACATCATGAAGGTGCTGTATATATGGTGGATGAGCTTTTTTCTGCCGACGGGGCTGCCCTCGACCGCGAAATCTTTGATCTCGCTTCCGGAATCAACGCAGAACAAATTACCGAAATTGAGCGCATGCGGCTTATGCTCGAAGAGATCGAATAGACCAACACCTTCAACTCCTTTAGAAATATCAACACTACATAATCAAACCATCAAACTATGAAACAATTCGTACCAGCAATACTGCTTGGAATGGCTGCTTTAATTGGCATCTACAGCTGCACCTCAACCGAGCAGCTTCAGCAGACAAGTACCTCAACACTGCTCCCGATAACTGAAATAGAGCAGCCCTATCCCGATCCCCGGGTTGGCCTGCAGGCCGGAGTTTTCGATGCCGAAGAGACCATCTGGAACCTCCGAATGATATCAACCACTCCGCCGCCGGATGATTTTATCGGATCGTGGGGAACGGACCTCGCCTTTAAAGACAACTATGCCATCCAGGGCAACTACAATGGATTTATTATCTGGGATATTTCCAACCCCGAAAGCCCTGATGTAGTGGTCGATTTCCTCTGCCCCGCCTCGCAAAGTGATGTTTCCGTCTATGGCGACCTTCTCTTTGTATCGGGTGAAGGATTAGGCGGCCGGCTCGATTGCGGTACGGAAGGTGTTCGTGAAACTGTAAGTGCTGACAGACTTCGCGGTATCCGTATTTTTGATATTTCTGATATCCATGAGCCCGAATATATTGCCAACGTACAAACCTGCCGCGGTTCGCACACGCACTCCGTTCTGGTTGATCCCAATGATGATGAGAACATCTATGTATATGTTTCGGGGTCAGCGCCAGTTCGCCCGGAAGAAGAACTTGCCGGCTGTTCCGATGCTTTCCCGGATGAAGATCCGGATAGCGCACTCTTCCGAATTGAAGTGATTAAAGTGCCTCTTGCAAACCCCGAACTGGCAGAAATTGTAAGCTCACCACGAATTTTTGATGACCTGGAAGCACCCCCAACGCACGGCCTTGCACCGGAAGAGCAGGCTGTTGTTGATAGAGCCATTGAAGCCGGCCGTTTTGTAGCCAATTATGGTGAAACTCAGCGAATTGTGAATGATGGAATGGTTCGCAATTTCCTCTCACAAATTGTAGAAGAACGAGGTGGCGAAGGCGAGCCGACTGAAGCCGACAGTACACTACTCAGAGAACGCCTGGATGATATGTACATGGAATTTATGGAGGAGCGACTTGCTGCACGCGGAAGAGGGCTTGACCTGGGCCCAAACCAGTGCCACGATATTACACTCTATCCTGAAATTGGCCTTGCCGGCGGTGCCTGCGAAGGGTACGGTTTACTGATTGATATTTCTGATCCGGTAAACCCGGTTCGTATCGATGCCGTTGCCGATTCTAATTTTGCATACTGGCACTCGGCTACATTCAACAACGACGGAACCACCGTCCTGTTTACGGATGAGTGGGGAGGCGGTACGCAACCAAAATGCCGCGAAACCGATCCATACGAATGGGGAGCCAATGCCATTTACACCATCGTTGACGGTAAAATGGAGTTCCAAAGCTACTTTAAAATGCCGGCTCCGCAAACGAGTACAGAAAATTGCGTAGCCCATAACGGTTCTATGATTCCCATCCCCGGGCGTGATATCATGGTACAATCCTGGTACCAGGGCGGTATCAATGTGTTTGATTTTACCGATCCTGCTAATCCGATTGAAATTGCCTACCACGATCGCGGCCCGCTTAGCGACGACAGGCTTGAAATTGGCGGAAGCTGGTCTATCTACTGGTACAACGGATTGCTAATAAACTCCGAGATTGTACGCGGCCTCGATATCTTCGAACTGGTACCAAGTGATTTTATCACGGAAAACGAAATAGCCGCATCCAACACAGTTCGGATGGATTACTTCAACCCGCAGGGACAGCCGATGTTCACCTGGCCGGCATCCTACGCGCTGGCACGTGCGTATGCCGATCAACTTGATCGCAACCGTGAACTCGATATGCAGTCCATACAAATGCTGCGTACCGGCATTGACCGTGCTGAACGAACAAATGGAAACGAGCAAACCCGTATTCTCACCGAACTCGCAGCTGAAATGGAAAGCAGGGCAACAGGCTCAGCCAACAGCAACAAAGTGCTGAAGATTGCTGAAACCCTCAGGGAGCTTGCCGAGGGGTAATTCCGCGCTAATCTTTTGACATTTTATGAAAGGCAACTATCTATTCGATAGTTGCCTTTTTTATTGAAATAATCTGCCTAAAACATTGATAAAAAATATTTAAGCAGACGTCTTTGATTTTATCATATGAAATGGTAAAATATTCGTTCAAATTCTGATATTTATTCACAAGTATATATTATTATACAACATTAATATATCGATTTTCATCAACCTATTACACAAAACAAACCATTATTCAATGAAAAGATTGCATACACATAGACACAAGAATGACTTTATAAATAAAGGTCTATTAGAATTGATTTGTAAAGCTTCGTGGATAGCGATTATACCGGCTTTTTTATTTATGGCAAATACAGTTCAGGCTCAATCGTTTGCCGGTGGAGATGGAGAAAGTCCTGAAACTGCATTTCAAATAGAAACATGGAAACATTTAGATAATGTTCGAGACCATTTATCCTCATACTTCATTCTAAACAACAACCTGGATGAAAACACAGACGGATATGATGAGTTTGCCTCTGAAACCGCCAATTCCGAAAATGGCTGGATTCCAATAAGAAGTGGTAGTGGTATTGGCATCATACTCAAAAGCTTTCCAGGTAATGGCGCCGGTATTGAAACTGATGACGAAGAAGATATATCAGTGTGCTTCCGTGGCAACTTCAATGGAAACGGAAACACAATTAGTGATCTTTACAGTTTGAATACATTTAACACAGGCCTGTTCGCCTGTATTGAAGATGCTGAAGTGTATGATCTTACATTAAACAATATTGATGTTACAGGCTTTATTGCTACGGGTGGCTTAGCGGGACAGTCTATCAATAGCTCCATATCAAATGTATCTGTAAATGGAACCGTATCAGGTTTATTTTTTACAGGTAGTATTGTAGCTGTCAATGAGCAGGGAGTAATAAGCGGCTCTTCAAGCTCAGGAGAGATTCTTGCTGATACAGGTGCCGGGGGAATTGCAGCAGTAAATATCGGTACCATAAACTCATCTTCTTCTTCAGCAGATATTTTAAATGACTTTTCAGCTGGCCCTCCTATTCTACAAAAAATGCCTGATGATTTCTCATTAGATCATTTCCCAACACTAACGTTCTCTTCAGACGAACACGACGATGAATCTGGATTATTCGGAGGTTTTGGGGGATTAGTTGGTTTCAACAACGGTGTTATTTCCAACTCTTTTGCTACTGGAGATTTGGTTATCGGTTTTTCGGAAATAATCTTACTTAATGAACCTGCAAAACTAATGAGTAATCCCTTTGAATTGATGCAAAATGGTGAATTTTACCTGCGCCCGGATGATGAAGAACTCCAATACTCTTCAGGAGGGCTTGTTGGAATCAATACAGGCCTCATTGCGCGTTCATACTCTACAGGTACTGTTGTTAACACTGTAGTTGTTGCCGGTGGATTAGTTGGAGTAAATGCTGAATTCTCTGAGATATTATTCAAATCTATACCTTATTCAGGTGGCAGTAATTCTATGATAGATTTTGGTTTGGATTATGGAATCATAGATTCTTACTCAGTAAGCAACGTTGCTACCGTTGCTTTTGGAGGCGGGCTTGTTGGTTATCTTATTGGCGGGGAAGTTAGAAATACCTATGCGGCAGGTGAGTTAGAAATGTTGCCGCCTGAATTCATCTTTAAGCAAGTCGGGGAAATTGATCAAGGTAATGTTGAGGAGTTTGATTTTGAAGATACCTTTGGGGGGCTTATTGGCATAAACGATGCTCTGCTTGTGTCAAAATCTGTCGGCAGTACCTCACCATCACAGGGTGGTATTATGCTTGATGATTATCCAAACATTGTTAACTCATTCTGGGACACACAAACCACCGGTTTCGATGTTAGCCAGGGTGGCACCGGAAAACCAACCAGCCAAATGAAAACCATCTTCACCTTCACGGATACAGATACCCCGGGACTCAACGAATCCTGGAATTTTTCTGACTTATGGACCATTGATCCCAATCCGTTTATCTCCTATCCCTATTTTGGCGAAGGTTCCGGTGCCCCGCGGCAGGATCCTTCACCGGGCCTGGAAATCTCCGATGAATTCTTATCAAGCCGTATAACTGTTCCATCAGGCCAAACAACCGTGATTGATGATACAGCAATAATCCTCGGCATTGATACAGATATTGATATTACCGGCATAGGGCCTAATGGGGTGTTTGAACTGAATGGCTCTCCACTTTCAGTTGGCGATGATCCAACAAGAGGTGAAATTGAGAGCGGGATGCTTACGTTTAACCCAGATGTTGGCAGTTCAAAACTAGCATACGGTTACAATTACTCTTTCCTTGAGTACAGTACTTCAGCAGGGGATTTTATTCTGCATATAGACCTTGCTGCCCTTGCCATACCGTATGAAATTGCAAACGGCTGGATACTTACTGCCTCACCTTCTATTGATCAGGAAATAGGTGATTTTCTATCAACAAATACTACGGTTGGCTTCCCGGGCTCAACAAATCCGTCCGATCCATTCCCATCAGTATATACGCTCGATCAGGAAGCATACGACTGGGTGGCAGCATCAAGTTCATCACAACAAATGGAAGTTGGTAAGTCACTATTAACTTTTATCTTCCCGGAAGATACGCCAAAAGCAGAAATGTTCCATTCACCGGGGCCATGGCTGCCTCTTGATGGTACATTTACGTTTGATGAGTTTCTTGGTTATGATTTAGATCAGGGTGAGTTTGGTGACAGCCATTTCCTCATTGGCAACCCGCACCCGATTGCCATTGACTATTGCCAAATGCTGCTTCGGGAGCCAACTCTCGCCAATTCAATCGATATCTGGTTCCCGGAAGCAAATGATGGAAATGGAGGCTATGTAAATTACGGATGTTTCCTTGTTCAAAAAGAGTTCTCTACTTCATCGGGTGAACTTATTCCATCTCTCTTTTTCGTAGAACCACTTATGGGTTTCTGGGTGAGAACACTGGAGGAGAATCCGTCCCTATCTGTATTGGAAGAGGATTATGTTTCATACGGTGAATTTACACTCTTAAAAGAGGATAAGTTAGGGCTTGAGCCTCTCACACTTGCACTGAAACATAATGACCGTAACTACGCGAACCTGCTTCATGTGTTACTCTCAAGTGAAGGTACATTTGAACTTGATGCATTCGATGCGATTAAATTGAGCTCAAAGGGACTTGCTGAAAGATATCTCTCTTTCTTTGCAATGGATGAGGGTGGCAGAAAATTTGCCACAAGAAGCCTGCCCGATACCTTTACGGATGATATACAGATACCGCTGGCTATCGAAACAACAGAGGCCGGAAGCTATACTATTGAATGGAATGTACCGGCTGAATATGCCGGCATAAACTTCTCCCTGCGTGATAATCATACAGGTGAAGAAGTGGTACTTAGAAATGGAATGAGTTATACTTTTACTCTCTCTGATGATGAGACAGATGCTGTTGCTGATAACTCTGCAAGAAGTATTGGAGACATTTCATTGAATAAAGAAGCTTCATCAGTTGAACCGAGATTTATTCTTACTGCAAGTATGTTTGGGAATGGAGGTCCAGATGAGTTACCTGCAGCTGTAGCCCTTAGCCAAAACTATCCAAACCCGTTTAACCCGAGTACAATCATACAGTACCAACTTCCGCAAACTTCACATGTTTCCCTGCAGGTGTTCGACATGGCAGGGCGGCGTGTAGCCCAATTGGTAAACGAACAGATTAGTGCCGGTACTCATACAGTTACCTTCGATGCAAGCAACCTTTCGAGCGGAGTTTACATGTACAGATTACAGGCAAGAAGCACTACTCTCACAAGAAAATTAACCGTAATTAAATAATGGAGCGCCCAATGAATATCAATCAGCCTGAATTATCGAATGATCTGAACAGCAAAAAACTTTGGGTATCCCCTGAAGTTCATGTTCTGCCAATTGAACAAACCAACCAGCTGCCTCCGCCACAGCAGCCGGAACCATCTTAGTTTTAGATCACTTAACATTCCAGAGGCAGCAATATCACATTGCTGCCTTTTTTTATTCTACTCTACAAACACACTTTTTTGGGATGTATCCATTTGATACGTCAAAATGCGGTACTTACCCAAAATGCTTATCCTCAATTAGCAGTTAACCTATTCCTTACTTCGATTATTCTTATATTTAGGTGAATATCATACCCTTGTTAATTAACATTTTAGTATAAGTTTACATTCTAATCTGCTCTGATCACAATGTTAAAAAACGATTTTATTACAGCTTTTTTTAATGCCCACAAAAACATAGGCCTAATCGCTATTTTTGCAATCTCTTTCTATGGAATAACTTCGTGCATCTCAGACAGTAATACAGATATTACAGATGAAGAACCCATCGAAGAAGGGCCAAACGAGATTGATCATCCCTGGCATGATGCTTTTGAAACTCAGCTCGGCACTCATGACAGCAGTATGTTCCACATGGCAAATGGATGGAGTAACGGAGACCCGTTCTACAACGTTTGGCGAGCATCTCAGGTAATGTTTGATTCTGAACATGGCGGCCAAATGACCCTGACCCTGGACTTTGATGATGAGGGTCCCAACTATGATCATAAATCCGGCGAGTACCGAAGCAATGAGAATTATGGCTATGGGCGTTTTGAAGTCAGAATGAGAGCTGCCCGTGGTGATGGCCTCGTCTCTTCATTCTTTCTCTACACCGGGCCATCTGAGAATAATCCCTGGGATGAAATTGATATCGAATTTTTGGGTAAAAACACCAGGGAAATGCAGATCAACTACTATACCAATGGCGTTGGTGGAAATGAAGTTATGATTGACCTTGGTTTTGATGCTGCCGATGATTTCAACAACTACGCATTTGAATGGCTGCCCGACAGAATTAATTGGTTTGTGAATGGTGAACTCGTTCATACTGAAACAGATGAGTCGGGAACCCTTCCTTCACACGCTATGAAGATAATGGTAAACCTCTGGCCCGGTATTGGTGTAGATGAGTGGCTGGAACCCTTTGATAGCTCCATTCTTCCTGTTGAGGCCGTTTACGAAATGATCCGCTTCACCCCATACCCTTTTGAAGATTAGTTCGCTTTGCAAAAAACCGGGTTGTTCATTATGCCACTGCCCCGACCCAATACATTTTGAATCGGGGAGCGGTTAAAAACTTCTGATTTTTATAAGGGCATCAAAGAATTTTTCAAATTCAGCTACACTAAATAGCTGTGGTGCCAAGAATGCTGTTTAATAAGGAACTCGGACCCATCGCTTTCCCTGTTTTTTCGGAATCCGGATGAAAATACCCACCGATATCCTGCGGCTGCCTTTGAGCATCGATTAGCTCCTGATCGATGTTACTTTCATTCTCTCTGAGTGATTTTGCCAGCGCAGCAAAATGTGCTTTCAATTCTGCATCATCATTTTGGGCTGCAAGCTCTTCTGCCCAGTAAAGTGCAAGGTAAAAATGAGAGCCTCTATTGTCGATCAAGCCTACTTTTCGGGCAGGAGATTTGCCGTTATTAAGTACACTTTCAGTGGCTTTGTCAAGAGCTTCACCGAGTACCTTCGCTTTGCTGTTTGAAAACCGTTTGGCCAGATGCTCAAAGCTTACAGCCAGAGCCAGGAATTCACCCAGAGAATCCCAACGGAGGTATCCCACTTCAAGAAACTGCTGAACATGCTTCGGCGCTGAACCACCCGCACCAGTTTCAAACAGGCCGCCTCCGTTCATCAACGGAACAATTGAAAGCATTTTTGCAGATGTACCCAGCTCGAGTATCGGAAACAGATCGGTGAGATAATCACGAAGTACATTACCGGTTACAGAGATGGTATCCTTCCCTTCTTTTGCCCGTTCAAGTGAAAAGTTGGTTGCTTCAACCGGAGCCATAATTTCGATCTGAAGACCTTCTGTATCATGATCTTTCAGGTATGTTTTTACTTTTTTGATTAGCTGGGCATCGTGCGGCCGATCTTCGTTGAGCCAGAAAACCGCAGGTGTTTCTGAATCACGTGCGCGGGTTACGGCCAGTTTTACCCAGTCGCGAATAGCAGCATCTTTTACCTGGCACACTCTGAAGATGTCGCCTTCACCAACGGCTTGCTCCATCATCGTGGTGCCGGAAGCATCCACCACACGCACTACTCCCGGCTCGCTCATCTGGAAGGTTTTGTCGTGAGAGCCATACTCTTCTGCTTTTTGCGCCATCAGGCCCACGTTAGGTATAGTACCCATTGTTTGGGGATCAAACGCGCCATTTTTCTTGCAAAAATCAATCGTTGCCTGATAAACACCGGCATAAGAGCGATCTGGGATTACCGCTTTGGCATCCTGAGTTTTACCCTCTGCGTTCCACATTTTGCCCGATTCACGAATCATCGCCGGCATGGATGCATCAATAATAATATCAGACGGAACATGAAGATTGGTAATACCTTTGTCTGAATTTACCATTGCCAGCCCCGGGCCGCTTTCGTACACCTTTTCGATAGCCGCTTCAATTTCTGCCTGTTTTGGGTGGCCTTCTATTTTCGAATACAGATCTCCAAGGCCGTTGTTTGTATTTACGCCAAGTTCTTCGAACAGATCGCCGTAGGTTTCAAACACATCTTTATAAAACACATCCACTGCAGCTCCAAAAATAATCGGATCAGACACTTTCATCATAGTGGCTTTCATGTGCAGGGAGAATAGAATATCCTGATTTTTTGCATCCTCTACCTGGCTTGCAAAAAAAACTTTCAGTTTTGCCATGCTCATAACGGCACTATCGGCAACCTCACCATCCTGCAGCTTAATCCCCTGCTTTAGTGTAGTTTTGGTACCACCTTCTGCCACAAAAACAATATCAGCTGTTGTTGCTTCTTTCACGGTTACCGACTGCTCACTTCCAAAAAAGTCGCCCTCTTCCATACTGGCAACATGAGATTTTGAGTCTGCCGACCATTCACCCATCCGGTGAGGGTTTTTCTTCACATAATTTTTTACGGAACGTGGAGCTCTCCTGTCGGAATTACCTTCCCGCAATACAGGATTTACCGCAGAACCCAGTACAACGGCATTTCGCTCTTTGATCTTTTTCTGCTCATCATTTGCCGGGTTTGCAGGGTAATCGGGCACTTTATATCCCTGTGATTGCAACTCTTTGATGGCCGCTGTGAGCTGTGGAACCGATGCCGAAATGTTTGGAAGCTTGATGATATTCGCTTCAGGTGTTTTGGCAAGAGCTCCCAATTCTGCAAGGTGATCGCCCAGTCGTTGTTCATCTGTCAGGTAATCCGGAAACTGAGCTAATATACGGCCGGCCAACGAAATGTCTCTTGTTTCAACCTCAATGTCTGCGGCCGAAGCAAACTTTTTAATAATTGGCAGCAGTGAATAGGTGGCCAGCATTGGCGCTTCATCAGTAATGGTGTAGATAATTTTGGGTGTATGGCTCATGACAATAAACTTCGTTTTTTTTGTTTCCGGAAACTGTGTGAGTTTCATTTTCTTTGAAGCTTTCAAAATAAGAAATTCGTTGGGTTCTACCTACTTGAAGAGAGGGGAGGATTTTGACCGATCTGCTGTACGAATGGCAGAAAAAAATATGAGTTAATTGACAGCCGGCACTAATTACACCCTAAGAACAGATCATGTAAGCACATCTCATAAACCAAAAAACCCCTGCAAAGTCATAAATATATGCCTCACAGGGGTTTAATTGAGTGTGGGACCGGGCGGAATCGAACCGCCGACACATGGATTTTCAGTCCATTGCTCTACCGACTGAGCTACAGTCCCTCACAGACTGATAAAGATAAGGGCTTTTACTTCTTTACACAATGAATTTTTTTCAAAGTGAGAACAAAGCAGAATTGTATAATTATGAATCGCGTGTTCAATATTGTATTCAATCGATAACTGTGATTAAAGCATTATCTACTTGTATCACTTTAAAATCTAACTAATCGTTAACGTGAATATCTTTCAATCGCATTTGAATGGTGCGCTTGCCGTTCCAGAAATTTTCTTCCAGCACATACGCCACATCAATACGATCTTCCCGGCAATTCCGAAGCCGGGGCTCGTACTCATGCATATTAAACCCTATGGCATCAAAAATTGCTGAGTTATCAGACTTTATCCTCATTTTCAGATGACCGCTTCCCACAATACTTGGCAGGCCTTCTATGCATACATTCCGGCTTACAAAAACCGGTCGCATATTACCGGGGCCAAAGGGTTCAAACTGGCTGAGAAGTTTCCAGAACTTTAAATCCACCTGGCCCAGGTCCAATTCACCTGAGATTTCCAGTTCCGGTTTAAAATCGTTGTTCAGCAGGGTGTTGTAAGCAATTTCGTTCATTCGCTGCCTGAACTCATCCAAATTCTCCCGGCTCATGGTCAGGCCTGCAGCAAATTCATGCCCGCCAAACTGATCCAGCAGATCTTCACACTCTTTCAGTGCATCATAGATGTTAAAGCCCTTTATGGATCGCGCCGATCCTTTTATTTTATCCTCAACAGTACTCAGCATTATTGCCGGCCGGTAATGGGCATCCACAAGGCGCGATGCCACAATTCCAATCACGCCAAGGTGCCAGTCGGGGCTGTGCAGAACCATAGCCGACATATCATCGATGTTATACTCATTTTCGAGCATCTCCGTAGCCTGGTTCATCGTTTCCATATCGGCGGTTTTTCGCATTTTGTTTACTGACTCCAGCTCTGATGCAAAACGGCTTGCAGTAATGGGATCATCTGCAATCATCAGCTCAACCGCTGTGGTTGCATCACCCATTCGACCGGCAGCATTAATACGCGGGCCTATTGAAAACACTATGCTTGATGTGGTAACACTTCCCATTTTTGCGCCAATCAAATTGAGCAGCGCCTTAATGCCAACACGAGGCTCGGTGTTGATCAGTTCAAGCCCGCGCCTCATCAGCACCCGGTTTTCATCCACAATCGGCACAATATCCGACGCAATGGAGATGGCTACAAGGTCCAGAAACTGATCGGGCAGTGTAGACGGCAATCCAAGTTTTTTAGTTGCACCCTGAACAAGTTTAAACCCAACGCCCGCACCGGAAAGCCCATCGAACGGGTAGCTGCAATCGGGCCGTTTGGGATCGAGTACGGCAACTGCATCGGGAATTACATCACCCACGGTGTGATGGTCGCAAATAATCAGATCAATCCCTTTCTCTTTGGCATATTTGGCCTCTTCAATCGCGGTGATTCCACAATCAACCGAAACAATCAGATTTGCCCCTTTTTGAATTGAGAACTTTATTCCATCCGGGTTGATGCCATATCCCTCCTTAAATCGGTGAGGAATATAGTACTCCACATCAAGCCCAAAACTTTTCAGAAACGTATAGAGAATACTAACCGCTGTGGTGCCATCCACATCATAATCTCCATAGATAACTACTTTTTCCCGGTTGCGTATGGCTGATGAAAGACGGCAGGCACCCTCTTCCATATCCTTCATCAGGAAAGGATCGTACAGATCTTTACTTTCGGGTCGAAAAAATGTTTTGGCCTGTTCAAATGTGTTGATATCCCGAATAGCGAGTAGGCGGGCAATCTCCGCGGGTACGTTGAGCTGATCTTGCAACAACGGTATAGTCTCCTCCCGCGATGGTTTGGCGAAAGTCCATCGGTATGACATGATTTATGTTCTGTTTTGTTATCATTTAAGAGGAGCGGGAGAATCACCTCATCCACACCAAAGCGTGCATCCTGTTGATAATCAGTAACGGATGCTTTTATAACCTGTATTATTCTGTACTATTATACTAAAGTGAACAGAAAATATGTATATGCGATCTTTTTTTTCTCAAAAGCAGTGTTTAATAGTGCCATATCTATTGCCGGAAAACAAATAAAATTTTAGGTTTACTTAATCATATAAAACTTTTTTCTGAACCATGACTTTTCATCTGACCGCTGCTTTTTCCTCAATTCTTACAGTTATACTTTTATTCACTTTTTTTGGCTCAACCAAAGAGAAACGTAGTAATGATAACGTGCTGTTTTACCCGGCTTACGGTTATTCTTCGGGTGATGACTGGGTTATCCCGATAAGAGTTTATGTGTATGAATACAGGCCCGGCACCCAAAGCCTGGTCCGCAGGATGTTCACACGAATTCGAGGTCTGAATGAAGAACAAGCGCAGATTTTCAATTCCAGAATTCGTGATTTTGTTGTGGATAGCGAATCGCGCGAAACCGTGCTTTTTTCGTTTGATGATGACCCGCAAGAGGAAGTTTTTGGCATCCCCGATGGTGAAGGGAGTTACCGTAGCACCGGCCTGAATGGCTTTGCAGAGGGTGAGTTACGCATTTCAAAAGAGAGAATGAAAGAGATTACGGCCGCTCAAAATCCTGCTGATGGCTGGCTTACGATCCGGGCTGTATCTGATGGGCATCCCGGAGAAGGCCGCATAAAACTCATTGAACCTGAAGGGCATTCTGTTATTTCTGATGTGGATGACACGGTGAAAATAACCGAACTGCCTGCCGGCTCGCAAATTGTTATCCGAAATACATTTTACAAGGAGTATGTTGCCGCACCCGATATGGCAGAGTTTTACCACAGTTTTGGTGAGAATACCGCTTTTCATTACGTATCCGGCTCTCCCTGGCAGCTTTTCAGGCCGCTTTCACAATTTCTGTTTGGTGATGAAGCCGGTTTCCCCGAAGGTACATTTCACATGAAAAGTGTTACCAAAAACTTCTTGAGCCTCAATACCTGGCGAGATCTTCGCGAATTGGTGATGAATGAAGATGTAACGTTTGATCAGAAAATCACCCAGATTTCTCAAATTTTGGAGCATTTTCCACAACGGGAATTCATTCTGATTGGAGATTCAGGCGAGGCAGATCCTGAGGTATTCAGTACAATCCGCGAGATGTTCCCCGATCAGGTGAGGGAGATATATATACGTGATGTGGTAAATGCCCGTGAACTTGCACCCGAACGCCTCGAAGATATGCACATCATTCCCGCTCCAACAATCGTGTTTGGCTCATCGCAGTTTGATGAGCTGCCCGAAGAGTGAGGGTTTCAGAAATACTATATTCGAAACATGGTATTTCTTGCATATCAACGCACGGTTCTCTTTCCTATTAAAATCTCATGACAACTTCGCTCTTCGATCGAATATGAAATACTATGTTTTAGGGATGCCTCGACCTGGACGAAACAGGCGGTACTTCATTCCCTTAAGCTTCGGGAATTTCCATCCCGCACATCATCGCCTTTTTTTGTAATTTCACACCTGCAAAATTAAGCTATCAAACAAAATCATTTTCATGTACGGATCACTCAAAAACAGCCTCCAAAACGAACTCAATCAAATAAAAGCAGACGGCCTCTACAAGGAAGAGCGTATCATTACCACACCACAGGGCGCAGTTATAAAGACGGATAAAGGAGATGAGGTGATTAATTTTTGTGCCAATAATTACCTGGGGCTCTCCTCACACCCGAGGGTAATCGAAGCCGCCAAAAAAACGATTGATGAGTACGGTTTTGGGATGTCGTCCGTACGGTTTATCTGTGGTACACAAACCATCCACAAAGAACTGGAACAAAAAATAGCTGATTTCCTGGGCACGGATGATTCCATTCTCTACGCTGCTGCTTTTGATGCAAACGGAGGAGTGTTTGAGCCATTGATCGGCAAAGGTGATGCCATAATTTCCGATCAGCTGAACCACGCTTCAATTATTGATGGCGTTCGTCTCTGTAAAGCCGATCGGTACGTGTACAAACATAACGATATGGCCGATCTTGAAGAGCGGCTCAAAGAGTCTCAGGATGCCCGTACTCGGGTGATCGCCACAGACGGTGTTTTCTCGATGGATGGAACCATTGCACAGCTCGATAAAATCTGCGATCTGGCCGATAAATATGATGCCCTCGTGATGATTGATGAGTGCCACTCAACAGGTTTTGTGGGCAAAACAGGGCGCGGTGTACACGAATACCACGATGTGATGGGCCGTGTGGATATCATAACCGGAACGCTGGGGAAAGCCCTTGGCGGGGCATCGGGTGGTTTTACGGCTGCACATCAGGAGATTGTGGATATGTTGAGGCAGCGTTCACGCCCTTACCTGTTTTCCAATACGCTGGCACCGGCAATAACGGGAGCATCCATTGAGGTTTTAAAGCTGTTAAGTGAAACCACTGAACTGCGCGACAAGCTCGAAACCAACACGCTCTACTTCCGCGAACAGATGACCAAAGCGGGCTTCGACATCAAACCGGGCACACATGCCATTGTACCGGTGATGCTGTATGATGCCAAACTATCGCAGAATTTTGCCGAAAAACTTCTCGAAAAAGGTATTTATGTGATCGGGTTTTACTATCCGGTTGTGCCGAAGGGCCAGGCCAGGATTCGTGTGCAGTTATCTGCTGTTCATGAGCGCGAACATCTGGACAAAGCAATTAGCGCATTTACAGAGATTGGTAAGGAGTTGGGAGTGATCTAGTAGGCAGTAGGCGTAGGCAAATGTAAAAGTTGATATTTTGGTATGTCATACAGTTTTCGTGATCTAACGGTTTACAAGAAAGCATACTCATTGGCAATGGACGTATTCGAGATTACGAAATCATATCCAAAAGAAGAACGGTATGCACTTACTGATCAGCTCAGACGGTCTTCTCGTTCTGTTTGCAGGTCCATTGGTGAGGGTTATCGGAAACGGCAATATCCTAAACACTTCAAGAGTAAAATAAGTGATGCAGATATGGAAAACAGTGAAACTCAAATATCCTTAGATTTTGCTTAATCATGTGGATATATCACATCAAAAACTAATTCAGACCTGCGTGCTAAATCAGAAGAAGTTGGTAGAATGTTAAATCACATGATAGAAAATCCAAAAAAATATAAACAGAAATCCTCACAGTAAATTAGAGGTTAGTAGAAATTGCCTACTGTCAACTGCATACTATTAAAGGACTTGAAACTGATTTTAAAACACATAAACTAAATGAATAAAATACTAATCACCGGGGCTTGTGGGCAGCTGGGCAGTGAACTTACCGAAGAGTTACGCAAGCGGCATGGAAACGATTATGTCATTGCATCGGATATATCAGAGCCGAAATCCTCGCTTTCAACCGGACCCTTTGAACATCTTGATGTACTGGACCGGGACCGGATTGAAGAGATAGTCGATAAACACAATATCGGCACCGTGTACCATCTTGCCGCCCTGCTATCTGCCACCGCAGAAAAGAACATCCATTTTGCGTGGAAACTAAATATGGATGGGCTTCTGAATATTTTAAATACAGCAAGAGAAAAATCCCTCGAAAGGGTCTTCTGGCCAAGCTCAATTGCAGTATTTGGTCCGGACGCACAAAAGGTGAAGACACCTCAAACGGCTGCATGCAATCCTACCACAGTGTATGGCATCAGCAAACTGGCAGGGGAGCAGTGGTGCGCCTACTACCACAACAAATTTGGTGTAGATGTGCGCAGTTTGCGCTATCCCGGCCTTATCGGCTACAAATCTATGCCCGGTGGCGGTACTACCGATTACGCCGTAGATATTTACCATAAAGCCCTGGAGGGTGAACCTTTCCACTGTTTCCTCGAAAAAGAGAGCGCCCTGCCAATGATGTACATGGCCGATGCGGTAAAAGCCACGATCGATCTGATGGAAGCTCCGTCAGAAAATATCACCATTCGTACAAGTTATAATGTATCTGCAATCAGCTTTTCGCCCGAAGAGATAGCAGCTGCTATCAGCGGGCAGCTGGAAGGGTTTGAAATAACCTATACACCCGATCACCGGCAGGCTATTGCTGATTCATGGCCAGACAGCATCGACGACACACCCGCCCGCACAGACTGGGGCTGGGAGCCTTCGTTCGATCTTGAATCGATGACCGATGATATGCTGAAAAATCTCTCAGCCATGCTGAAAGAAGACGAGTAGATGAACGTTTCAGCCGAAGAGATACTGCTGATTATAGAAGCTGCCGGAACATTTGCATTTGCTGTTTCCGGTGCAATGGCAGCGATCCGCAGCAGGTACGATCTGTTCGGCATTTTTGTACTGGCCTTCGTAACAGCCATCGGCGGCGGTACCATTCGCGATCTGCTGATTGGCAACGTTCCCGTTACATGGCTCACCAACTCCCTCGCAATCTATTCGGTGCTGGCCGGATTTATCTTTACCCTGATCGTTTTCAAGCGAATCAACAAGCTGGAAGGCTGGCTTTTTACGTTTGATGCGGCCGGGCTTGGTCTTTTCACCGTAATGGGAACTCAGATCGGGCTTGAAGCGGGTATGAGTCCCGGCATCTCTGTAGCTCTCGGAGCCATAACCGGCTGTTTTGGTGGTGTGATTCGCGACGTTCTGGCGGGCGAACCACCACTTATCTTTCAAAAAGAGATCTATGCAATTGCAGCCGTTGTTGGAGGTATCATCTTTATCACAATTATCGAGCTGTTTGATACCCTTTTTATCGCTCAAGTTACCGGCATACTCATTATAATTCTCATCAGATATATTGCCGTAAAAAGAGAACTTGGATTGCCGCGCTTTCAGCTGCCGGAGAAGTCGTAAGCCACATTGAAGCGTCCGAAGGTCCTTCAATCGTGGCGGGTTCACGACCATGCCTGTCTCAAACAAACTCACCACCCAACATACCACAACGCTGCGAGGTACAAGTACGCTCGAAGGTTGTTTAAAATAACTTAGCCACATTGAAGCGTCCGAAGGTCCTTCAATCGTGGCGGGTTCACGCCCAG
>JAFIES010000086.1 GCA_020832415.1 Balneolaceae bacterium
TTACACGGAGTTTATTTAAAAACAATTCAAAACTCTGCGGCCTACTCTGCGCCACTCTGCGGTTATCCCCTCACTTTCTACCACAGAGCTACACAGTGTTACACGGAGTTTATTTAAAAATAATTCAAAACTCTGCGGCCCACTCTGCGCAACTCTGCGGTTAACTCAACATCTCCTCTAAAACATCCACAATCCTCTCCGCCGCCTTCCCGTCCCACTTCTCCGGAATTCCTCCTTTCTTCCATTCTCCCTTAAAGAGCTTTTCCATGGCCGGCTTGATGGCATCAGGATTTGTACCCAGCAACTCATTCGTACCCACGGTACACGTTTCCGGGCGTTCCGTGCTGTCTCTCAGTGTCATACACGGTATTCCCATCACCGTAGTCTCTTCAGTGATACCTCCCGAATCGGTAATCACCGCCTTTGAATGTTTTACCAGGTAATTAAACTCCAGATAGCTCAACGGTTCTGCATAGTGGAGTGAGTCATACTCAATTCCCAGCTTTTCCAGGTTCTTCCGGGTTCGGGGGTGAACCGGAAATACAATCGGCAGCCCCTGCGCCGATGCCACGATCTCGGCAATTAATCTCTTTAACTGTTCCTCCTCATCCACATTCGCCGGTCTGTGCAGTGTCATCACAAAATATTCCTTCTCCTTCAGCCCTTTCTCATCCCAAACCGGGGGTTTGATCAGCCGGTGCATATTACCCAGTAACGTATCGATCATGGTATTCCCCACAAAATGGATCTTCTCTTCAGGCACTCCCTCATTTTTCAGGTTTTCATTGGCCACGTGGCTGGTAGTAAAAAAGTGGTCGGCAATCGCGTCTGTAGCCAGGCGGTTGATCTCCTCCGGCATGGTGCGGTCTCCCGATCGTATTCCGCCCTCCACATGGCCCACGGGAATATGAAGTTTTTTGGCCGTAATGGCGCATGCCATTGTTGAGGTAACATCCCCTACCACCAGGCAAAAATCGGATGGTTTTTCCAGCAGTATCTCTTCATAGCGGACCATAATACCGGCCGTTTGCTTTGCCTGGGTATCACTTCCCACGCCCAGGTTGTGATAAGGATCGGGAATGCCAAGCTGCTCAAAAAAACTGCCGCTCATATTCCGATCGTAATGCTGGCCGCTGTGGATTAAACCATAGGTAAGTTTGGAGTCATTCCCCTGCTGTTTTTCGATCTCCTTGATGATGGGAGATATTTTCATGAAGTTTGGCCGTGCGCCCGCAATGATGTCAATTAGCATAGATGAATCCTGTAATAGTTATTTTTCAGACCCTTGAAAGTAAAAATTGCCAATACGTTATCGAAATTTATTTCAATGATTTATCACAAAGAAGATCATTTAACTCTGCAATTTACTCTGCGGCCCACTCTGCACAACTCTGCGGTTAACTCAACATCTCCTCTAAAACATCCACCATCCTCTTCGCCACATCCTTCCCATACAAATTCAGCCTCTTACCCGATGGATTAAACCCCGCAATCTTCTCCGCCAAACCAGGATCTTCCACATCCAGTAACATATTCCATCCCGCTTCCACCGTTTCCACCCACTCCGTTTCCGGGCGCAGCGTGATGCACGGCTTACCGGCAATGTACGCCTCCTTCTGCAAACCGCCCGAATCGGTAATCACTTTTTCCGCATACTTGATGAGCCCATGGAACTCGATATACCCCTGCGGTTTGATGAGCTCCACATTTCCCGGCACGGAAACCTGATTACTCTCAACAATCTTCCTCGTCCGCGGATGGACCGGGAACAGAATAGCCTGCCCCAGCTTCTCCAAACCGGCAAACAATTTCTTCAGCTTCTCCGGGTCATCCACATTATACGGCCGGTGCATCGTCAGCACGGAGTACTTCCGCCCTGCATACCTGTTCTCACCGATTAACCCCTGCACAAACTGCACGGAGTCGGCCATTATATCCCCCGTCATTACTGTTTTATCCGCCAGCCCTTCGCACTCCAGGTGTTTCACTGCTTCTTCTGTTGGCGCAAAGAGCAGGTCTGCCGTATGGTCGGCCACCACGCGGTTGATTTCCTCCGGCATGGAGCGATTAAAACTCCGCAGCCCCGCCTCAATATGCAGCGAGGGAACCTCCAGTTTGGCAGCAGCCAGGCAGGCGGCCAGCGTAGAGTTGGTATCTCCAAAGCTGAGCACCAGGTCCGGTTTATGTTTCAGAATCTCATTCTCTATTCCCTCCAGCATTTTGCCGGTCTGGGCTCCGTGGTATCCTGACCCAATCTCCAGGTTCACATCCGGCTTGGGGATTTCGAGCTGCTCAAAAAACAGGTCTGACATCTCATGGTCGTAATGCTGGCCCGTATGGATGATGATCTCTTCATGGTTTTTACGAATCTCCCGTGAAAGCGGGCCCAGCTTGATGAATTGCGGACGGGCACCGACTACTGAGATGATTTTCATTGTACGAGATTATTCTTGTTCAAAATTTAGATACTACACCCTTATGATATTCAGACACAACTCGGATTTATAATGTGTTTTATACTACTTAAATCTTTCCAGACTTTCAGGATATCTAAGAATCAAATCCGTCAGCAGTTCGGTTACATCAATCTTTTCAGATAACATCTTTTCCCTTTTTCTTTGATAGTTTTCCTTCAATTGGCCATCAGATAACATCTCTTCTATTTTTTGAAACAATAGTTCTTCATTCGGCGGTTTAATGGAACAAGTTAAACCATATGTGTGCTCCAGCTCCTCGAGTACACTAATTCTCCCCACAAAATCACTATATCTTATGGATGGCGTTCCCAACATTGCCGCTTCCACAGACATGCTTTGGCTGTCTGAAATAAACAGGTCTGCAAAAGCCAATACATGATGAATGTCATTCGGACTGCCGGTATATCTAAGGTGCTCATATTCAGGCTTTAAAGGATATTCTGAATTGATAATTACCCGAAATTGATCTCCTGCAAGAGATAGAATCCTGTCTAAGTAAGAGCTTTCCAAACCTTGAATATTATCATCATGATGTGCAGTAAGTTTGGCCAGCCTTACAAAAATACAAGGTTTATCTTTTTTAGGTGATTTGGAGAGATCGGGTGTGAAATAATTTGGATGCAGGTATGCAAGCTTCATATACCCATTGTAACCTAATTTTTTATGCTCATATTTACTGCTCACACTACAGATATTTGGAGTAAGAATATGATTAGTATAAGGGTACGTAATCTTTGCCAGTTTGGGGATCACTTCAAAATCATCTTCCAACGTGGTTATTACCGGAATACCCCTTAATCTCCCAACATGAGCCAATGCCGGATCAGTACCAATTAACAATTGAGGCTTTGTCTTTTGAATATATTTGAAAATTCGCCAGTCTCGTTTCAGCACCCCAAGTACAATTCCCGGTGTTGTATCTCTTCTGCCCTCTTCTAAAATATTCGTAAACAAAAATCCGGATTCCTTTACCAGGGTTTCCAATACATCTTTAGACTTTATTAGTATATGTACTTCGCACCCTTTTGATTTAAGTTCATGAATAGTATTCCTTGCAAAAAGAAACTGTGCCGGATGGCCGAAGTAGAATAGTACTTTTTTCACTGTTGTTTTATATGCTTATTCAAGTGAGCTAATGCCAGCAACATATTTGCATCACTCCACCGCACATACCGGATTTTGTTGGTGAAAACCGGGTATTTCAGATAATAAAAATATCCCTTTTTTTCATCATACATGTTTTCGATGGTCCAGTCGGTGATGGTTTTAGCAAACTCAAGATATTTCGGATCAAACTTTTCCGCTCTTGAAAATGTAATGATACCCTGCGACTGGTTGTGGATATTCACGGGCCATTTTTTTGGATAGCGATAGATGCCCTGGCCGTTTTCTAAAAACTGTCTGTTTTTATAGAATTCAAGTCCATTTTTATAAGAATTTAAAAACAATTCATCTTCACCAAATACATTCATGTACATTATAATGTCATCAAGTATAAATCCCTGATGATAATCTACTTGTTTCTTTTCCCATCCATTGGAGAAATAGTGAGTGTAATTCCAACGACCATCTTCTTTTTGCAGGTTTATTACCAAATCAAATACTTTTTTTATTTCGGCATCATATTTATTACAGTTTAAATAAGAGGATGACTGCATTACAAATCTTGCAGCACGAGTTGATGCATTTAGTGTAAAGTTTGTATCAGGTTTTTCAGTTTTATATTTAAAAAAAGCCACATCTTTTTTTTCGCAATAAAACTCAATCATAAAAAATTCTCGTAAATCTTCTATATATTCAAGTACTTCATGATTATCTGATATCTTATGATAATTGATTAAAAACTCTCCGAAAATTTGATTTCCAACAACACTTGCCACATCACCATGTGTATATCTTCCTCTCATCTGAATTGGGAAATTATGAGCATCCCAACAATGATACCCATATTTACTTTTTAAAGAGGTTTGCTTCATCATTTCCCATATATCATCGAAGGCTTCTACTAAATTACTTTTATTATCATTAACATCTTTATGAGAAAACATCGAATTCGCAACAATGCACATCGTCATTAGCTGATTTGATTCCTTTACCTTTAACAGCTTTCGAAAATTGAGAGGTGAAAACTTATTAAAATAGACAAGAATTAATCGTACTAATTTTGATTTAGATAAGATTTTGTACTCTGTATTAAGTCCATCATACGGATCATATCCATAAAATTCATTATTTAATACCTCATTCAATATTTGATTATATATTCTACTGTACTTTAAATTATCCATTTAAACTTAACCTTCCTTTTTTTGTAAAAGATATGCTCCCAGTGTTAAAATAGGTTCAATAATAGCATACTTAAATGTATCTCTTCGCAACCAAACATCTTTATACCTTACATTATTATTATTAGAGAATTTTTGAAAATCATCATTGTAGATTTTTTTTTTAAATAATCCATCGAATATTCCATTTCTCCAATAATAACCAACGTTCTGGTCAGCTTTGTTACTTTGATTAATATTAATACCACACATTATTGCAGGAAAGTTTACACCATTTTCTATAGTTAATTGAAGGGGGCCCCAAAGTCTTGGATTACATTCAATGGCATAATAATTGTATGATGTTTGACATTGTTTTAATTCAAACATCATGATTCCTTGATATTCTAAGCCCTTAAATAAATTGTCTATTTTATCTATAATTAACTCCGGAAGTTCAAAATATGGATGGGCTTTTATTACTGATTTTCCTCCAGGCTGCTGTAAAGTATTTATTTGGGTAAAACTGACTTTTTTTTCCCCATTATTGTAATATGATGAATAATAAATACTTGGCCCCTCTATGAAAGATTCAAATATGTGCTCTTTATAATCAAGATCTTTTGCTATAAAATCATTAAATCCGTTCTCATTTCTAATCAATAACGGAGCCTTTAAAATTTTACCCCCAGTTTTCAACTTAAATGGTTTTACTACGAATGGAAGTAACGTTTTATTTATCTCATCGATTTGGAATCGTTTTGGAATATTGATGCCGTACTTTGAACAAGTTTTCAAAAACTCTCCTTTGTTTGACAGCTGCTTGTATACATCATAACTGGCAACATGAGGGGTGACTCCATTATCAATTAGTTTACTTTTATACTTTGACATCCACCTTACATACTTCTCACCAAATGGAAGCATCTCAAAATTCCCTGTTCTATTCTTAATATTTAATAGTGATTGAATAAATGCAGAAGATGAATTTTTGTCGTAATAAAAAGTGTTGTTGCTATTCGAATATTCACCAAAAATAATCTTATTCCTTTTGTCTTTTCTATCACTAAAAAGCAAAAATAATTCCACACCTTGGTTGTTCAGTGCTCTGATAGTTGCAATCGCCGCTCTTTTATTTGCATCACATATAATGGCTACTTTTTTCATAGATCAATAAAACTATTGGCCCCTATCAAATCTTTGCATAAGTAAAATTCAGCTTCTCTCTTTACTGCTTCTTTCAAAATCTCTTCATACACCCATCGATACCCAGGAAACTCACTTTCGTTAAACATGCGCTGATGCCAAAGAATGGTAAATGGAACCTGATTCTCTTCGGAATGATCCATCCACTTCATGGCCAGTTTCAGAGCTTTTTGGCGATCGTGACCAGCTTCATTAAACAAATAGCACTCCATCAGAGTTAGTGGTATGATAAACATGCCGGATTCTGAATTTTGAAATGGTTTGATTCTATCATCCTTATATCCAATCCCATTTGTACGCCCAAGCGAGGCGTCATACAGAAAACTGACCTCTTTCTGATAGTTCCATGTATCCGGCTCAATGTGGTTAAGGTAATGCTGGCGAATGCCGATCACCTCTTCTCCCAACACACCTTCCAGAATTGATTTCTCCTGTTTTAAAAGTTTTGGATTTTTATAGGAGTTATAACTACCATGCAACGCAATTTCCCAGCCGTTTGCATGAAACTCGCGTATTGTATTTGCAACTTTTTTATCCTGAATCGAATAACGCCCCAAAGAGAGTTTCCACTCTGATGGCCTGAATGGACGAAACGGTATGGTTTCATGAAGAAAAAATATTGTGGATTTTGCTCCGTATTTCTCTTCCAGTTCCGCCATCTCATTAAACATCCAGTACGGCTCTTCATTGGTAACCAAAGATTTCAGATTGCGAAAATTACCTCTTTTCAGATCGTGTGTAATGTATTGGTAAGTTTTATACACCCGGTCAATATCATGAGTCAGGCAAACTGTTAATGAGCTCATCCCCCATCCTCTACCACATCATCAATAATCTTTTCAAGACGCTTAGCAACCTTATTTGCATAAAAATGCTCTTTTGCATAGTGATAGTTATATCTCGACATCTCTTTCATTAACTCCGGCTGTTCCAACAAATACTTAATTCTCTCAGCAATGTGTTGCGGTTCCCTGCTACTCAGAAAAAAGCCCATTTTTCCTTCTTCGAAAAAATCGGGAATACCCCCAACACGGGTTGTCAAAATTGGCAAGCCGAACGCCATTGCTTCAATAACTGCATTGGGCATACCCTCATGATACGAGGCAAATAAAAAAATATTCGCATTTCTTAATACCTGAATTTTATCATCGTTTTTAACATATCCTGGAAAATGAATGGGTAATCTCCTTTTATCAACATTAGATTTAAGCTTTTCAAGCATACTCCCAGAACCGGCAATTGTAGCTTTAATTTTGCGGCCAGGATTAATTGTAACATAGTGATCTACTGCTTTTACAATCTCAAGTACACCCTTTTCTTTTTTTAAATTTCCAAGATATAAGATATTTGGTATTTGATTACTATTCCTAAGCTTTTTCAAATACTCAATAGGCAAATCACTTATAAGAGATTCATCAACGACAGTTGTTTCAAGTATAATTTTTCTTTGATAGCCCCACTCTAACAGTTTGTATTTGAATTCGGATGAAAGAACAATGATTTGATCTGCTCTCAAAAAAGAATATTGAAATATTTTTTTTAATAAGAATGATTTATCAATTTTTTGTTCAAAATGTGGATTCCATCCTCTAAAAAAAACAATTCTTTTCTTTTTATTGGTTGCCAGTAACATAAAAAAAGCATCCCTGTAATAACCACTTTTCCCAAGAGAACTATTAATCAGTACTGTATTTATAG
>JAFIES010000087.1 GCA_020832415.1 Balneolaceae bacterium
AGAGATATTCAGCAACTTACATACGAAGAGATATCCGAAATAACAGGTACCGCGATGGGTACAGTTAAATCCAGAATCAACCGGGCAAGAATACAGCTCCAGGAGATTATTGGAGATTACGTGAACTCGGAAACTTTTTAAATAGATTGAAGTATGAATTTCTGAACCCTAAAGAAATTCATACTTCATGACACCGTTAAATGAGAACTACTACACTCGGCTGCATCAACTTTGCGACTGTCCGGATTGTACAAAAACAAGAGATGAGAACCGCATTTCCAGACAGCTTAGCCAACTCCCAAAGATTAAAGCAAAGCCCGATTTCGATCAAAAAATGGCTGCACTGTTTGCGATGGAGCTTGAACAGGAAGTAGTTCAAAAAAACAGAAGCTGGCTTTACAAAAACAAGAAAATCAGCCTGCCATCTTTAATTTCTGATCTCTCGCAAGAGTTTAATTAAGTCAATATTTTCAGGATCTGTTTCCAGACCTTTCAAAGCATACTCTTCAGCTTCTTTTAAGGCTTTTACTTCAGCCAAGATCCATGCAATATTGTAGTATGCATCGGTGAAACCCGGTTCAGTTTCAACGGCTTTTCTATAACATTTTATGGCCTCGATGTGCCTGTTTTTTCTTAGAAGAAAATTTCCAAGATTAAAATAGGAGAGAGCATTATCAGGTGCTATTCGGGTTATGTAATCAAATATTTCAAACGCTTTCTCTTCTGAACCAGATTTTTCATAACTATCGGCAAGATTGTTTAAAGCAGGTATATGAGCTGCATCAATATCAAGCACACGATAATAAACCTCTATAGCCTGATGATACTCTTCGGCTTCGGCATAAGCATTTGCAAGGTTAAAAAGATACGTTTTATTCCCCGGTGATTGATGAACCGCTTTATTCAGTTGAATTATGGCCTCATCGTAATTTCCGATCAAATGGTATCCTACACCAAGATCGTGTAATAACCCGGGCTTATCGGGTTGATGCAGAAGTTGTTCTTTGATCTGATTAATCTGTTCTAAAATATACTCTTCACTACTCAAAACTGATGCCCTATTTGAAGTTCTGCCTGGAAATTGTTTAATGTACTGGTTGAAAATATTGCACGAATGGGCCCTAAAACAGTTTGAGCCCCAACAGTTAGTGAAGCGCCATACTCAATATTTCTCTCAGAAAAGTCAAAATTCCAGTTATCTAAAAATCGGGCTGCATAAACGTCTGCACCAATAAACCGATGGCGAAACGGTTCAAGTTGAAATCCTGCAGATGCCATTTGTATGTTCCGTGAATTCATTTCATACCTGTTTATCCCGCCAAAACGTATCATTCCGTAAATATCATCATATCTGTTTGGTGAATTCCAGTAATTCCACGGCAGATCAGGACCGGTTGTGTACCCTGCATATAAGGTGTTGGTTAAAGATAGAAAATCGGCTACAGGATAGAATGTATTGTAGTAAAATTTGGCAGAACTAAAGTTTACCGGACTATAAAAGAACTGATCACTAAAAAATCCTTCGAGTACTATTTTCTCACCAGACGTTGGATAGGCTCTGCGATTTTGACGATCTCTTGTGAATCTCAAAAAGAAAGCATGATAATCACTGGAGGAAGCTCTAATGGAATCCGGATTTATCTCATCAGAGTGAAACGTGAACGCTTTTCGGATTCCTGTTTCAAACATATTGTTTGTACTGAAATAATTTGCCCACGACAACTCTCCACGTAATGTTTCGTGGTTAAATCGTGAAATTCGTTCTCTTTCAGCAAACCACTCAACATTTTCTGAATGGTATTGAATAGAAGAACGTAACGCCAGCCTTGAACCTAATACACCAAAATAGATATGATCGATTAAAAAACTCTGACGGTCGCCTAATCGGGCCTCAAGCCTTGAAAGAGAACCAGAGTGCAACAGGTTATGAAAATTGCTCTGCAGCAAAATCGAGGCCTGTGTACCTGTTTCATACCTTATACCCACTTTAAACTCATCTCTTATATTCTCCGAAATATTGATTTGTAGTGAATAGTAATAATCATCGTTCGGTAACACCCTGTAAGTAACATTATTGATATATTGAGAACTATAGAGCCGGGTAACTTTTTGTTCGATAATATCTGGATTCAGATACATTCCCGGTTCAAATTCCAGCTGATTTAATATGTACTCACTATCATAAATGGTATTTCCCTGGATATTGATCTGGCTGATGGGTAGTGAACCGGATGCTCCAACTCCGGGGCGGGGTGGCGGGGGAACTGTTTGTTGAGCTGCAATCTCCCGAAATTTTTCGATATGTTTTTGGCCGGCACGCTGCCCTATAGCAATGAGCTCATCTACCTTATCAAAATCGGCAGCAGTATAGCGCCCGTGCAGTTCATCCACTTCAACCAGATAGTCAGCCATTTTGCGCTGTATTTCTGAGTACTCCTGAATTCTGAAATAAAAACTCTGCGTAAAAATATCAGTCAGTGTGTTTAAACTGTCTTTTGGCATCAGCGGGCTGCTTACATCCACTGCAATGGTATAATTTGCTCCGAGTTCGAGCGCATCCTGAACAGGAATGTTTCTGATCAATCCGCCATCGATATATATGTTACCATTTATTTCGTGGGGTGAGAATACAGATGGAATTGAGATACTTGCCCGTAAAGCATCCGGCAGATAACCATCGCGAAAGACAATGGCTTCTCCTGTTTCCAGATCAGTGGCAATCGCGGCAAAAGGAATAGGGAAATGGTCAAAATCTTCCGTTCCATGAACACTCCAGGTTAATCTTGAAAGAAATGTGTAAACATTTTGACCCGTAATTATTCCAACCGGCAGATCAATTCCTTTCCGGCTGATGGGGAAGGAAGCCACTGTTTTATCTTCGTATGTACGTTCGTAATTGGTAATATAACGTCGATTCCTCTGCTCGGTAAAGAGTTCCATGAAATTATTCGATCTGGCAATTTCGAGCAGCTGATCTGTTGTGTATCCGATTGAGTATAAAGCACCCACAAGACTGCCCATACTTGTACCTGTTATGTAATCAATGCGTATGCCAGCTTCTTCAATTGCCTGAATAACACCAATATGTGCTAGCCCTAACGCTCCTCCGCCACTCAACACCAAACCAACTTTCAGAGTATCGCCATCAGCTTCTTCGATCTGTCGAGCTTCAGCCGTATTGATTTGAAAAACAAAATAGATGGATATGATTATAATCCATCTTATTAAATGAAATTTTTGATGTGATACCATATTGGGTCAAAGAAAAGAATTGGATGGACATATCTACAATATTTCATACGAAAAGAGCCTGGGAATGTTATTCAATTTCGTAAAGACTTGGGCATTATTTTAACTGAACATCATAACCATCTTTCATGAGAATTTTTTCGACTGTCTTCAGGTGCGATCCTTGAACCGTGACTGTTTTTCCATCCACAAAACCACCGGCCCCACACGCAGATTTAAGCTTTTTAGCAAGCTTATCAATCACCTGTGGATTGTGAGTAATACCTCGTATCACGGTTATAGGGTTTCCTGTCTTGGGATTTCTTTGTTCCTGAATCGTTACTTTCATGGGTTCATATTATTTATGATGAATGTTATTGATAAACAGATATCCGAATATTGCAGCGGGAATGTAAAGTATAGGAGCCACAATCTTAAAGTAGTAGGGATAACTTGAGGTAACAATATCAAATATTCCGAGAATCATCAAAACAGATCCAATAATAACGGCACTCCGGATCGTGAGATTTGGTTTTACAAGCTTTGCTATAGCTGAGGAAAAAAATGCGGCTGTTGCAATGGAAATGAATTTCCCGATCAACAGGGGAGGGTTGGAAAAGTAATCTGCCATTGCATCAGAATTGGTGTTGGAAATTATGGTTTCATCAACCGGATGAAACAGATAATTAATTTGGTGCATGAGTGAAAGGATGGCAACTCCAATAATCAACCCCAGCCCAACGGATGCTGTTTTCCATAAAGTCTCTTCGGATGGCAAATTCATTGCAAATACAAATTATTTTCATTGATTCGTTAAACTCTTTATACAAAAGCCATGTTTATGTGCTTAGAAAATTTGATTAACTTCCAACAAAGATAATGTTTTAATTCAAAGGAGAACATTTTGCAGACTATTAAGATGGAAATATTAGGCCTTTCAACAAGCCCAAGCAGTGGCGGGGCCTATGCATTGATTCTTTCTGAAACAGGAGGTAACCGCCGGTTACCTATTATCATCGGAACATTTGAAGCGCAAGCAATTGCCCTTGAACTTGAGAGCATTAAACCACCGCGACCTATGACACACGATCTTTTGAAAAACCTTCTACTTAGTTTTGATGCCGAAGTGCAAAAGGTGTTGATTAATGATCTGAACGAAGGCACTTTTTTTGCTCAAATCCATTATAAAAATAATGGAGAGAATATTGAGCTTGATGCACGTCCCAGTGATGCCATCGCACTTGCAATTCGATTCAATGCTCCTATTTTTGTGAATACGAAAGTTTTGGATGAAGCCGGTATAGAAACGGAGGAGACCACGCCGGGGCAGCAGCCATCAGTTTCAGAAGAAGGAGATTCATCAAAAGAGATGACTAAACTCGAAGAAATTGAACAAGAGTTGCAGATGGCCATTGAGACCGAGAATTACGAAAAAGCGGCTAAACTAAGAGATCAAATAAAAAAACTAAAAGGGTAGCGTGAAAGTAGATTCAATACCATTTAAAAAACTTCCTTTCACAACTCTTTTTAAAACGTACACTTCTGATTACAAAAAGCTTGCTCCGTTCTTCGAAACCAACCCGTTCGATCCGGAATCTATAAACAAGCGGCTCGATGAATACGCATTTAAAGGAGACAGAGAAAAATCAGTTGAATTCTTACGGGAATTTAATTCTGAATTTACAGATCTCTCAAATGTATCGGCGGCTTTAGAAAAGTTGTCATCCAATGATGCCGTGGCAGTAGTTACCGGACAACAACTCACTCTCTATGGCGGACCACTTTTCACCGTATTCAAAATACTCACAGCCATCCATACAGCCTCAACCATTGAAGAAAAATATGAAAGGCCGGCAGTTCCTGTATTTTGGCTGGCCGATGAAGATCATGATTATGATGAAGTTGCCACAATTGGAGTTTTAGAGAGGGATGATCTCAAAAAAGTAACACTCTCAAGTTCACTCAGTGAATTTCCAAGAGTTGCTGAAATGAAGTTCGACAGCAGCTTAAAAAGTATCAGGGATGAACTGAAAGCTGCCATGTTCGAAACAGATTTTTCAGAGGATCTTTGGAATCTAATGGATTCATCGTACCAACAGGATGCCACATTTAGATCTTCGTTTGGGAAACTAATTCTTGCACTCTTTGCAGATCATGGCCTTATACTTGCCGGTTCAAACGCCAAAACGGCAAAAGATCTCACTAAGAAAGTTCTTAAAGAGAGCGTAAGCCATGCTGATCAATTGTTTGATTCACTGAATCGTAATTCGGCTTCACTGCTTGAGGAGGGTTTTCACAATCAGGTACAGGTTCAGCGATCTAATCTTTTTTGGATTGATGACTCCGGAGCCAGAAAAAAAATAAATAATGATCATAACTCGTGGGAAGCAGACGGGGCAGAGAAACCCTGGAATAGTGAAGAGCTTATCGAAATGATCGATCAATCCCCCGAAAGGTTCTCACCAAATGTATTTTTGAGGCCGGTACTCCAGAATTTTTTACTCCCGGGGGTTGTCTATGTTGCCGGTCCCGGAGAAATCGCCTATTATGCTCAAATGAAGGAGTTCTACGGGCAATTTGGATTAAAGACTCCCATCATCTTGCCAAGATTCAGCGGCACTATTATTGAATCGGGCGTTGATCGTGTTCTTCCAAAACTCCCCTTTTCAATTGAAGAGTACTCCAAACGGATTGAAGATCTTGAATCGGAATATATCGAGCGTTCTGATGCACCTGATCCCGAGCCGATTTTCAGCGAATGGAAAAAGCAATTTGATGAGATTTCAGGCTCTAAAGTTGAACAAATTGCTGATATTGATCCCACACTAAAGGGAACATCAGAAAAAGTGAAGGCTCAGTTTTTCACTGAACTTGATAAGTTAAAAGGGAAGGTATACAGGTCGCTTAAAGAGCAAGACAATACTCAGTTACAGCGTATTCGAAAGGTGAAATCGCAGCTTTTCCCGGCCGGCAACCTGCAGGAGAGAGAGATTGCTTTTATCTATTTCATGAATAAATATGGCCTTGAGATATGGGATGGTCTGCTTGAGGAGATGAAAAGCGAACATCATCAGCAACACAATATAATCCATCTTTAATTATCAGCATGGATAAACAGGCACTTAGAAAATTATATCTCAGGAAGCGCGCTGACCTGTCTATTGATTTTGTAAAAGCAAACAGCCAAAAAATAGCCCAGCACTTATTCACTCTCGAAGAATTCAAGAAAGCAGATATTGTGCACTGTTATGCATCCATCAAAGAAAATAGTGAGGTGGAAACAGACCTGATTTTAGACTTCTGTTTGAATAACGGAAAAGAGTTAGTCATGCCCAAAGTACTGTCTAAAGTTGAGATGAAACATGTAGGGGTGAGCTCAATAACAGGTTTTAAAGAGAACAGATGGGGAGTAAAAGAACCTGTTGATGGCAAATCGGTTCAAGCAGATTATCCTGACTTGATTGTTGTACCAATGGTTGCAGGAGATTGGCAAAAAAACCGACTTGGTTACGGTAAAGGGTATTATGATCGATTTTTGAGCAGAACCAAAGGCTTGAAAGTAGGTATTCTATTTGATTTTCAACTGCATAATGTGAATTTACCGGTTGAAGATTTTGATGTTCCTCTTGATATTTTAATTACTGAAAATGAGATCATCAGATAATTACTGCAACTGATTAAGTCACTTCTCGTAAGTAATAAGAAAACATGTCCGCTACATTATGGTAACAAAAGAAGAACAAACCATTCGAATTACAGATCAGCAGCTTCACTCTGCGCTAAACGAATTTCTTGAAGAGAAAGAGAAAAAACCGGAAAAGTCTATCTGGAATTTTAATACAGTTGTAGGCCTTGTTCTTGTTTTTCTATCTGCAGGTTATGTTGGGCACTGGGTTGGTACTGAAATATTTGGACTAACCACCATTCCATTTTTTTACACCATGATGAAAGTGGCCCCTTACGTAGGCGGAGCCATGCTGGGTGTGTTATTGTTAACCACATTTGTTAAAAACAAAGGCCAGCAGAGAGCAGAAATCAAAGAGAAACAAAATGCCCGTGAAGCATACGATAAGCTTGATAAGTTTCTGTACAATGAGGGAGAGAGCACAAAGAGTAAATCATCGGCGAAAACGGCGAGTTCATTCAAAGTAAATCTCGCCAATAAGCTGATGCGATCAAGAACCGATAAAAAGCTAACCGGTGTTTGTGGCGGGCTGGCAAAATATCTTGGTATTAGTTCAACATTATTAAGGATAATTTTTGTTGCTGCAGCTTTTCTTAGTTCTAGTACATTCATAGTTGTTTATATTATCCTTGCTTTTGTTATACCAAAAGAGCCCGTATCAGAAATGGATGAATTTAAATTTTAGTAGACCGTGCTAATAACTTTTGAAGGAATTGATGGCTGTGGTAAATCCACACAAATTGAAATGCTGAATGATTACTTAAATCAAAAGGGTGTTAGATTTTCAGTTTTCAGAGAGCCGGGAGGGACCGACATTTCAGAAAAAGTTCGTTCACTTCTTTTGCACGAAACTGATGAGATGGATCCGGTTACTGAGCTACTGCTCTTCTCAGCTGCTCGATCACAGCTTATCAGAGAGAAAGTAATCCCTTTACTCGAACACAACGAGATCGTGATTCTGGACCGATTTTACGATTCAACTACTGCTTATCAGGGGTTTGGCAGAAACTCTTCTTCACTTGCTGAAATACAGACTCTCAATAAGCTCGCTTCTCACAATACCGTGCCGGATATTACTTTTTATTTACGAATTGATCCTGAAGTTGCAAAAAAGAGAACGGAAGGAACCGGTAAAGACAGGCTTGAAAGTGCGGGGGATGAATTTTTTAAAAAGGTTGCCACCGGATATGATATGCTCGCATCTTCGGATAGTCGTTTTCGTATTCTGGATGCCACACAATCACCCGAAGAAATCCACAAACAGGTTATTCAGATTATCGGGGAGAGTCAACAATAGGCAATTTGGGTTTTAGCCAGTAGAATAGTGATGGCAACATAAACAGGTCTGCAATAAGTGCTGAGAAAATGGTTGTACATACCAAGATTCCCATCATTGCTGTAGAGGTAAATGCGCTTGTTATCAATGTGCCAAATCCCGCAATCAAAATAAGACTGGTGAGAATAATAGCCCTGCCGGTTTTCACTGTTGTAGCCGTAATAGCGGGCATCATCGCTTTTCTGCGCATATATTCAATCCGAAATCGTGCCAGGTAGTGGATGCTGTCATCAACAGCTATTCCCAAAGCGATCGTAAATATTACTGCTGTAGATGGTTTGATGTCAACATTCAAAAACCCCATGATTCCCCCAACCATGATCAATGGCACTAGATTTGGTACCAATGCGATGATGACCAGTTTAATATTTTTAAAAAGTCCAACCATAATCAGCGTAATTGCAGTAAGTGCCAGCAAAATACTCCAGGCAAGGGAGTAGACAATTTTATTGGTTAGATCAGCACTTAAAATCGTTGTGCCGGTTACAATTACTTCTTCCAATTCAAATATTTCTGCAAGCTGAAAGTCAATCTCACTCCTGATTTCATTAATTCTTTTCGAGCCTGCATCTTCGGTAAAGGCTGTAACTCTGAGGGTTCGATAATCAAAGTCCACAAAGTTGTAAAGCTCATCAAAATCATTGATTTCAAGCAGCAGTGCATATTGTGCAATGGCCTGATCGGATTGTGGTAATTCAAAAATCCCCTCATCACTCATAACTCTGTGTACTTCTTTGATAAGTGTATGCATGCCGGTTGCACGGTGTATTTCAGGGTAAGCAATCAGCTTCTCTTCAAGTTGTTCGAGTTTATGTAGAACGCTGTAGGTTAAAGCTAACTCTGGTTCGCCCGTGTCGATGATAAACTCCATGGGAAATTGCGGAGCTATGGTTTCAGCAAAGAATCTGCTGTCCTGCATAATTCGGGTATCGTCTTTTAAATCATCAAAAATCCTGCCATTCACATCCAGTGTCTGCATTCCGTAAAAGAAGATTAATGTTAGAGCGGCACCCCCGATCAGTACTTTTTTGTAATGCATTCTGTTTAAAGCGGCAAGTTTTGTAAGCCATTTATTGATGAACGGATAGAATGAACCCGATTTTTCATCAATTACCCGCTTCTTTTTTGATAACCTGAGAGCTGCCGGCAAAAAAAGTATGGTGATCAGGTACGCTAATATCACCCCAACGGCTGTATATAGCCCAAATTTCTTCATTGGCATCACGGTACTGCTAATCAATGAAGCAAACCCAATGGCTGTTGTAACACTGGTTAGAAGAGTGGCATTGCCAAGTGTATTAAGCATTTCGATGATCGACTTACTCTTTACAAGGCCTTTTTCCCTGGCGTCATCATATTTCGAAATCATATGAATGGCATCAGCTACCCCAACACAGAGCAGTATCGGGGCTATTGTGCTGCTCATAATCTCCAGATATCCACCGGTAAGCTGCATCAGGGCAACGGTAAAGAGGAGTGTAGTCCATACAATAATCATAGGAAAGAGCACTCCCCAAATGGTTCTGTACAGATACCATAACAGCAAAATGATGAGTATGGAAGAGATGGCGATATACATCACAATTTCACTGTTCAGCATGTTTACATACTGATTACGATAGTAGGGGATACCAGATTTATGAAACTGATAGTTACCCTCATACTCCGCTAAAATTTCATCAATAGAGCGGATTATCTCATTTCTGTTCGTGTATGTATTCTCTTCATCATCAATAGTGATGATTATGGCCGTTGCAGTTCCTTCCTTATTGATCAGAAGTCCTGTAAATAGAGGATTATCGGTTAAGGATGCTTTAATATCTGGCCAGGAGTTTTCAGAAAGATCATCTGTATTGATATAGGGAGAAAAGGTAAGCTGATCATTTAATTGTTCAATCTTCTGAGCTTCTATAATGGAGAAAACATTATCAATATGAGCGATCGATTTCAGTTTCCCGGTTAACTCAATGAGATCTGCAATTACACCCTCGCTGAATAGTGAGTCTGTCTGAAACCCTAAAAGTATGGAGTTATCATCACGCCCAAATTCATTCTCCAGGCGTTCATAGTCCCGTATTACTTCATCATCATCAGGATAGAAGCCCTCAAGATTGAAATCTGTTCGGATATTCATAGCAGGATAGACAGCCAGCATAGCTACTGCAATCAGGCCGAAAATGATCAGTCTTGGGTACTTTAATATGAATTCTCCGTAACGCTGCACGTCTGTTTTTTTAATTCTGAATAGTTATTCTGCTTGCTAACCTTTCCTGCTCTCTCTCAATTCCATTAATTCTAAAAATAGAGTGCAACTTGTGCAAAAATAAAACTGTTTTCCCGAAACTGGCTAAAGGTAAAATGGCCATAAAAAGGTGTGAAGTCATCACCGGCAAAGAGATTGGTACCCAATGAAACTTCGAGGCCATCAGACAGCTCGTAGATGCCTTGTACCTGAAGCCAATAATCTTCTGCATAGAAGTTGTATCGGGATAAGGCAAGTACCTGAAGGCGATCACGCAGGAAAGGCCTTGCGGCTAATAAGGTTATGTATGGAAAATATTGCTGAGATAGTATCGCATCATCATAATTGAAAATTGTCTCAAGGTAGAATTGTGCGCTAAGCGTGGTTCCAAATTGCTCGGTTTGTACGCCGGCCATGCTGTTTAACCACGGCTTTTTCATCAGGTATCCATCATCCCTCAAATCAAATTGTTGAATTAACTGTATGGCTGCAGGCAGGCTTGTAAGGGCATCCTCAAGCAGAGAAACGGGTACCGGCAAAAATGGGAAAAGGCGCTCATGTACATACAGAGATTCAAGAGTAAACGTCCAGTTTGAACCTGCTTCAATATTAGCAGAAAATCCACCCATCAATGAGTTGTGATACGTTTCCCAAAGTGTAACGGATGGCAGGTTGGGAAAGTCAAAAAGATTGATATTAATAGCGTACGCCGGCATAGGATGTTTCCAACGCATGGCTTTAATATCTAAATCCAGCCATGAGAGATCTCTGTTGGAATATTTTAGAGCCAGCTGGATATTCTGTATGGTTGGGGTATCATTGGTACCCCTGAACTGTACCGAAATTGGAGACTCAATTGTTTGAACAGGGAACCATCTTGAGGAAGTATCAGGCAGAAGATCCTTTTGAAACAGAGGTGCAGCAACTACTTGAAATGAATTTACGCCCCGATAAAATGTGGCATTTACCGATGTAAGACCAATACGCAGATCTTCGGGGTCCTGAGTTAGAAATTCCCGCAAATCAACAGGGGTGAGGATATCGGTTACAAATCCGCCGTTTGAGCGTCCCCATAAAATTTTCTGTTTTCCTATCCGAAGATCAACCCGGCTATAATAGAGATCAACATAGACTTCACGTAACAGCAGATCCGTTTCCTGTGCGGAGTGATATCGATGCACAAGATCCACCTCCGTGAAAAAATTACCCAAGCTGAAACTGTTCGATAACTGAAACTGAATTCGGTTTCGCGCCGAGAGAAACTCATTATCTCCGGTTGTTTGTACTGCGTGATAGTTTTTATAAGTGCCAGTAAACGTATTCTGTGCCTTAAGGTTATCTGTAAACAGGAGGGGGAGAGTTACTGCTGCGATTAAAAGGAGTGCTATGGATCTGATTTTTGGCAGCCTGTAATGTAAATTTAAAATCTTTATTTCCAAAATGATTGAAGCTTAATCAAAATATGCGTAAATTTGTAGCATTGTGGATTTATATTATCTGCATCCGTTCAAATTCAATCCTTGAATCAAAACATTTCATTTCCGAAGTATATACTTATGGCGCACGAAAGAATAGAAGTAGACTTACCTTTAGCCAAAGTTTACGAGTTACTATGTAATCCGGTTCACTTCCCTAAATTTCTTGATCGTATAGACAGAGTTGAGAAAGTGAATTCGCAAACATTTAACTACATAACTCAAATTGGCGGCGAAGAGTTTCAATGGACAACCAACATTATCGACAATCTGAGAAACACACGTTTCGCATGGATTACGATTAATGGAAATCTGAACCAGACTGGAACTATTCGTTTTACCCCACTTGATAATGGAGAAAGAACCCGGGTAGATTTCTCTCTTGATTATCGCACATTTTTTGGAGAAGCAGAAGAAGATTTAGCTAACTTCATTAATGGTTTAACTGATCAGCTTGCAATAGATCTAAAGAAGTTTAAAGATCTTGCGGAATCAGATACCTTCAAAGATGAAGTAACAGAAGAAGCAGAAAGCGAAGTAACTGCTTAAATAGCTACTATCTGAATCATTTTAAGAAATGCGTTCCATTAAAAGGAACGCATTTTTTATTTAAAGACCAGGCACTCTTATATGGCTTTAACATTTCGGGATTTTCGGGAGTCCGAAGTATCCGGGCAGCCGCACTTTCTTGTAATCGGTCATCCCATTAGTCATTCTCTCTCTCCATTGATGCATAGAACTGCAATTCGAGAATATAGACTCAATGCAGAATATGTCGCCATAAATCTGCTCTCTGATGAAATTACATCGTTCATTTCCTGGTGTAACAGAGATGAGTTTCTTGGCTGCAATATCACTATTCCATATAAAGAAACACTGCTTGATTTGGTTGATGAATTGGATTCTCCGGCCACTCATATCGGTGCAATAAATACCATTTATAAGTATCAGGGCCGATTAGTAGGAAGCAATACCGATCAGTATGGATTTTCTGAGCCGCTAAAACCATTTCTTAATGATGATAATACCAACAGAGCCATGATTTTTGGCACAGGAGGTGCAAGCAAAGCCGTAAAAGCTGCACTTGAAGAGTTCGGTTTTGAAGAGCTGATATTCGTATCAAGAAGGGCGAACAAAAAGATTCAAAGTGAATACAGTGAGGTTCGCGTGGTAGATTATTCTCAATGGCAAGCATTCGCACCTGAAACAGATCTCTTCATAAACACTACTCCGCTGGGAATGCATCCAAATATTGATGACTCTCCGGTTCCGGTACATGAAAGCGAACTGCTTACAGAGAGTATCTGCTATGATTTGGTATACAATCCACTGAAAACAACATTCTTGGAGAATGCCGAAAATCATGGAGCTGAAATTATCAACGGGCTTGATATGCTGATCCATCAGGGAAGTAAATCGTTTGAAATGTGGACCGGAAAACCGTTCCCGATTGATCTGGTGAAGAAGAAATTATTTGAGCATTTTCAGTCAATATGAAGATAATCTATCCTGAGATTTTTAGTGAAATCAAGAGTGTTTCATCTCTTTTTACTCTTGCCAACAGAGATTATGGTAAACATGAAAAAGGATTAGATCTTGGTTTAAACACCAACTCTTCAGTTGATGATTTCAATTTCAACCTTGCCCAACTCTCAAAACAATCAGGCATGGATCTTTCAAACATTGCCCTTGCGCGGCAAGTTCATGAAAATCGTGTTCAAACAGTTCAAAAATCAGGTATTTATGATGATATTGACGGTTTTGTTACATCGAAATCGAACCTGGCTTTAGCCATTCAGGTAGGAGATTGTGCTGCCATTTTAGTGGCTGATACTCATAAAAGGGTTATCGGTGCTTTCCATGCCGGCTGGCGAGGAGCCGTTTCAGGAATTGTTCCAAATGGAATTAGAATGATGATGAATCTCGGCGCAGAGCCAAAAAATATGCGTGTTTATCTTAGTGCTTGTATTTCACTTGAGAGTTTTGAAGTTGGCCCTGAAGTTGCAAATCATTTTCCGGACTCTTTCTGCGATTACGAAAGTTTTGAGAAACCACATGTTGATATGAAGGCTTTTTTGAATTATCAACTTAGCGAGTTTGATATTCCTCAATCACAAATTCAGATCTCGAAAGATTGCACTGTGCTGAATGATCAATATTTTTCATTCAGAAGAGAACGAGAGAATGCAGGCAGAATGTTAGCTGTAATCATGCTTAACGAAACATTTGATACGTGAGAGTTAGTTATTCTGCCGGCTATGTTGCACCGCTGCCCGACGGGCATATCTTTCCGATGAAAAAATTCTCCGGCTTGCACAGTTATTTGATATCAAAAAATATAGTAAAAGAGAATAGAATTGTTGAACCTGGACTGGCAGAATTCACAAGTCTTCAAACCGTTCACAGCGGCAGGTACAGCATGGCTGTGTGGAATGGTACTCTTTCAAACAAAGAGATCCGAAGAATGGGTCTCCCGTGGAGTAAGGGCCTGGCCATTCGTTCAAGACTGGCTGTTCAGGGAACAATTAACGCCGGAATAATGGCACTTCAGGATGGAATTTCAGGGAATTTGGCCGGTGGCACCCATCATGCCATGCCCGATCACGGGGAAGGTTTTTGTGTGTATAATGATGTTGCCATCGCCATCAAAATGCTTAAACAGGCCAAATGGGTTCAAAAAGTTCTGGTTATCGATTGTGATGTACATCAGGGTAATGGAACAGCCGAAATTTTCAGGGATGACAGCGACGTGTTTACCTTCTCCATTCATGGTGAAAAGAACTATCCCTTTGTTAAACCACCATCCACACTGGATGTTGGCCTGCCCGATGGCACCTCTGATCGTGAATATTTATCCACATTAGAAAGATCCTTAGAAGAGATCTTCAGCCGGTTTCAGCCTGAATTAATCTTTTATCTTGCAGGAATTGATCCACTTGAAACCGATCATTTTGGGCGTTTGTCTCTTTCACTGAATGGATTAAAAGACAGAGAGCACCTTGTGCTGGAAACCGTTACCCAAAAAGAGATACCGCTTGTACTGCTACTTTCGGGTGGATATGCTCCAACACTGCAAGAAACCGTTGAAGCACATGCTGTTATGTTTGAAGCAGCAAAAGTTTATTCTAAGCGCTACTTTCATTGAACTTTTTCTATTTTCTATCATCAAGAAAACCAACCAGCTATTTTGACTAAACGTAAGCTCGCTATTTTAGGCTCCACCGGCTCCATCGGCACACAAGCCCTTGAAATATTGACCAATGCAGATGGATTATTCCATATAACGGCACTATCGGCCAACAACAACTATAAGCTGCTTGCAGAACAGGCGAACCGGTTTAAACCTGAAACCGTAATTCTCGCCAACCCGAAAAACAGATCGGAATTTAAAAAACGTTTATCGTACTCGCCGGATAAAATAATTTATGGAAATGATGGACTCGATAATTTTGCCACTGAAGGAGATTATGATGTTCTGCTGAATAGTTTGGTTGGATTTGCCGGGTTTATGTCTACCTATAATGCACTTTTAAGATCCAAAAGAGTAGCGCTTGCTAATAAAGAATCGTTGGTGGTGGGAGGGGAGATTCTCACAAAAATGCCCGCCTTCAAACAGGGAAATCTCATACCGGTGGATTCAGAACACTCTGCGATGCTGCAATGCCTTGTGGGAGAGGCATCCGAGTCGATTCAGAAAATTGTCATCACAGCAAGTGGAGGCCCATTTAAGGATTATTCAAGGGAGAGAATGAGCTGTGTAAATCTTGAGGATGCACTCAATCACCCGAATTGGGATATGGGCGCCAAGATTACCATTGATTCTTCCACAATGATGAACAAAGGACTTGAGATTATTGAGGCTATGTGGTTATTTAGTCTCCCGGTTGATAAAATTGAACCCGTAATTCATCCGCAAAGCATTATACACTCTATTATTGAGTTTGTTGATGGCTCTTCTAAAGCTCAGCTTGGTCCGCCTGATATGAAGGTTCCAATACTCTATGCACTTACCTACCCGGACAGAGTAGAATACCCGAACAAAACACTGGATTACAGTAAAACCATGAATCTTGAGTTCACCCCGGTCGATTTTGAACGGTTTCCATGCATCAGGCTTGCCATTGAATCAGCAAAAGATGGTGGATTTAAACCTGCGATTCTAAATGCATCAAATGAAATTGCCGTTGAACGCTTTTTGAAAAGAGAAATTCGTTATATTGACATCCCTGAAATTATTGAATCATCACTGAATAATATAGAATCGAATAAGGAAATAACCCCTCTCACGTTACAAAGTATCGACAGAGAAACGCGGGCTTTTGCAAATACACTATTGAAATAATATATGGACTGGATTCTAAGCTTTTCTACAACCATTTTGGTATTTATTGCCGCCATTTTTATTCTTGTTACCATACATGAATTAGGCCATTTTCTTGCAGCTAAATACTTTAAGATGAGAGTCAATAAATTTTCTATCGGCTTTCCACCCAAAATATTTGGGTTTACCAAAGGTGAAACGGAATACGTAATCGGCGCTACTCCACTGGGTGGGTATGTTCAGATTGCCGGGATGATTGATGAATCTATGGATGACAGTTTTGTAGATGATGAAATTAAACCGGATGAATTCAGAAGCAGGCCGGTATGGCAACGTACAGTTGTTATCCTCGCAGGTGTAATTTTTAACATGATTCTTGCCGTATTTATCTATGCTGGAATGGCCTGGAGTTATGGTGAAACCGTGGTTCCTGTTCGCTCAGTAGATGGAATCTATGTTCAGGAGGGAAGTGTTGCTTCTCAAATTGGCCTGCAAACCGGCGACAAACTAATTGGTGTAAACGGACGTGAAGTAGAATATTTCAATCAACTCTTTAGCCCATCTTCTATTACCGACAGAGAGCTCAGCTTTCTTGTAGAGCGGGATGGAGAGAGCCTAACCATACCAACACCTCCAAATTTCCTGGATCTGATTAACAGGGAAGGTCGTTTTATCGATGAGACAAACGCTCTTCCAAGTAAAGTGTCCCGTGTACTGGATGGCAGTCCGGCTTACAATGCCGGTTTGGAGCCCGGAGATCAAATCGTATCGGTTGATGGAGAAGAGGTAAATTACTGGCTGCAGCTTGTTACAATCATTCAAAACAGCGAACAAACGCTTGATGTTGGAGTGATCCGTGGTGGCGAGTCTCTCGTGCTTCAGGTTACCCCCGATCCGGAAACGAGAACAATTGGCATTCAGGCACCACACCCGGCCGATGTCTTTGAATTGCAACAAAAAACATACAATGCTGCACAAGCATTTGGTGTTGGTTTCGATCGCACAAATGATACTTTTTTTGGCATAATAAAAGGAATTGGAAGAATGTTTTCCGGTGATATCTCAGTAAGAGAAAACCTTGGGGGACCCGTTGCCATCGCAAATATTACACGTGAAGCTACGGATGCCGGAGGATGGAGAGGTTTCTGGAATATCACTGCTTTCCTAAGCATAACTCTTGCAATTATGAACATGCTTCCTATTCCTGCACTCGATGGCGGCCACTTTATGTTCTTGGTTTATGAAGGTATAACCCGTCGGGAACCATCACCAAAAGTTCGGATGGGGCTGCAGCAACTCGGCTTCATCTTCCTGATCGGACTCTTTATTCTCATAACATTTAATGACATTTTAAGAACCTTCGGAGGTTAAGCTGATGCTCGCAAAAGAGGGTTTCCCGACAATCATTGTAGTTTTCACTTTCAGTATTGCTGTGGGTTATGCAGTAACATTCGCTCCATCATGGTTAGGATGGATTGTCTATCCGCTGTTAGCAGCTCTTTGCGGTCTCATACTCTATTTTTTCAGAGATCCAGACAGATTTCCACCCGAAGATCCGGAGAATAATCTCGTAATCTCACCGGCTGATGGAAAAGTTGTGCTGATACAACCTGTTGAAGAACCTGAGTATATGCAATCAAAAGCAATTCAGGTCAGTATCTTTCTGTCACCACTGAATGTGCATGTTAACCGCAATCCAATATCCGGAGCGCTCGATTATCTTCGATATTATCCCGGCAAGTATCTTATGGCGTGGGAAGATCACGCATCCGAGCAAAATGAACGTGCACATTTTGGAGTGAAACATCCAAGCGGAACGAAGATTCTTTTTAAACAAATTACCGGATTTCTTGCCCGACGAATTGTCTATCATTTAAATGAGGGCGACACATTGAAAGCGGGAGAACGATTTGGCATAATGAAATTCGGCTCTCGAATGGACGTACTATTACCCACAGACGCTGAAATTATCGTAAAAAAAGGGGACATTACTGTAGCCGGTGAATCTATTCTTGCTAAACTTCCACCTGCGGACAACAAACAGATCTGATTTTACAAAACAGACGCACTGAATGAAATACCCAATACAAAAGAAGCGGTTTAAAAAACGGTTTAAACCACGTAAAATTAAACCAATACCTCGCTTTGTAGTGCCCAGTTTTTTCACTCTGATGAACCTCTTTTGTGGGTTTCTTTCGATGATATTAGTGTCAGACGGAAACCTGATGATGGGTGCCTGGCTGATTGTGCTGGCAGGTATGTTCGATGTTCTCGACGGTTTCATGGCCCGCCTCACAAATTCCGCAAGTGAGTTTGGTATGGAGCTCGATTCGCTAAGTGATGTAGTTTCATTCGGTGTTGCACCCGGTTTTCTTGTTTACCACATGGCATTTTTTGAAATGGGTATTGTAGGAATTTTACTCAGTTCTCTCGCTCCAATTTGCGGCTCCATTCGCCTGGCACGCTTTAATGTGGAATCAAAAAGCGTTGAATATGACTATTTCAGAGGCTTGCCATCGCCTGCCTATGCTATCATGCTTGCCGCTTTCTATCTCACTTTTATGAACAGGATGGAAGTTTTTGACGGATTGAATCACGGTGTATTATCTGTTTTAGTGCCTGTTGTGGTTCTTCTCTCATTTTTGATGGTCAGCACCATTCCTTTTGATAAAATTCCCAAATTCGACCGGGAGTCCATCAAAAAACATAAAAACAGACTTATTTTACTGGCCGTCTATTTTGTAATCATTGTAATATTTCAAGACATCGGCCTGATGTTTGTCTTCTCTTTCTTTGTTATCAAGGGGCTCTCTGTAGGTTTGTATATCTTTTGGAAACAGGCTTTTACAGATGATCCCGATCCGCTTGAAGAAGGACTATAACCGGTTTTTAACCTTTTCCAGATAGCTTTTAATTTTTTCAGCATTTTCCTGTGTAAAAGGTATCACGCGCCCGTCAATTTTGTTGAAATAGATCCAATCATTCTCATTTTTCCTTTTGAAGCGAACACAGCGGTCTTTTTTCATCAAATCGTTGTATAGACTTCTGTTTGGCATCTCATCCAGTTTTACTTCGTGGATCTCTGATAGAGACCAATCTTCGCTGTGTATGTAGTTGTTTCTCACACTGTATTTCACATTTAAAGCTCCATCAGCATCTGTTTCAAGATCAATCAGAACTTTTCCATCTCTGATTTTGAAATAGCTTAAAATGGAAAGTGCAAGAAAACCGAATGAGGCCAGGCGTAAATAACCTTCGAGCAGAACATTTGCTGTAATCTGATAGCTGTAAAAAAGCCCAGCGGCTACAACAATGCTTATTACACAGATAAGCGGCCAGTGCTGAGAATATTTCTCTTCAACAGTAAGCTTTAAATTCATGACAATACTCTTTTTTCAATTATCTCTCCATCAACCGTTAGAAAAGCAGAGTGGAGATTTGCTGTTAAACATGAGTGAATCGGGCAAACAACTACATATTGTTCAATATCATCTAAATTGCCCGTTAAAATGCCATGCTCTTGCGACAGTGATGTCAGACAGCCTGAGACAGTTGTAATGTTCTCTTTAGTATAACTGACTACCTGCCCGTAATTTCTTCCATTTTCCATATCAACGAAATCTTTTGATAGATGTACAGCACCGCCAAGCAGAATCGCGTGTCTCTTATCATCTGATATCTGCGCTATGGGCAGAAGAGCGAATAAGGCTACATCATTCAGTGAGCAGCTGCCAATTTGTGTTTGCATCCAGTCATAAAACACAAAATTGCCTGGAGTTAATTCATCAACGCTCTCAAAATTGGATAATACACTTGCTGAAGGTGTATCTCCGAGCGAAAATTTAGCACCGGGATAATTTCTTCTCATTTCACTAAATATTGAAAGGGTAGGGGCAATGATTTTCTTTACTTCTTCGATGCCTTTTACTTTGTAAGTGCCGCCATGATGCACATAAAATCCATGGAAATGAGCATTTTCTGTTTTGTTACACTCATCAATAATTGAATTGATGGCCGATTTGTGACTGTGCGATATTCCGCTTCGTGCATAACCCGTATCAAGCTCTATATAGACTTTAAAATCATTCATAAGAGCTTTTGAAAGAAGCTGTACATCATCGACTGAGTTGACAAATACTCTGAGACGGCAATTTTCATTAAGAGATTTCAATTCCTCTGTCTGCGCAGGAAAAAATGGAAAGGCAATGGTTATATCGTCCCAGCCATGACTGTTGAAATATTCTGCCATAGACAGAGAAGAAACCGTTATACCCTCAACTCCATGCTCTCGAAACCATTCTCCAATGGTTGCAGACTGGTGCGTTTTGAAATGTGGCCTGAATTCACAGCCGGCATCTGCGGCTTTATCACACATTTTTTTGATGTTATTTCTGCACCGGGTTTCATCTAAGAGCAGTATGGGCTTATTTGGTATTGGGATCATCAGCAGATTTCAAATATGTTTTGGAAAAATGAAGGTATAAAATAGTGAATGCACACGAGCTAAAAAGGCCTTATTTTTTACACCGAAATGGACAGCTCATTGCAACATAGTAAAACTAAAAAAATTATTGGGCGCGTTGAGAAAATAGATCTTCCTGAGCTTTCTATTTTTGAAATTGATGCTAAAATTGATACCGGAGCTTATACCTCAAGCCTGCATTGCCACGATATAACGGTGGAAAAAATTAAAGGCAGACTCTATGCTCATTTCTATGTATTAGATCCGAATCATCCTGAGTATGATGAGAAACAATACAAAGCTCCTGTCCATAAGATTAAACGAGTAAGAAGTTCAAATGGACAGATCGAAGAGCGTGTTATCATCAAACAGAAAGTGATCTTTTTTAACACAACACATAAGATTCAGCTTTCTCTGACCGACAGATCCAAAATGAAATATCCCATATTGATTGGAAGAAGGTTTCTTACCGATAAGTTTATAGTAGATGTATCTAAAAAGTTTTTATCAAATCAAAATAACTAAATGCAAGACAACGAGAAACGTATAGTCATATTATCAAGAAACAGGACACTATATTCGACAAAACGATTGGTTGAGGCCATTGAAAACCGTGGACATCGTGCTGTAGTGTTAGACCATTTGAAATGCGACATTGTAATTGAGCAAGACAGACCGTCTATCTTCTATAATGGTGAAAAAATTAAAAATGTACATGCTGTGATTCCCCGTATTGGTGCATCAGTTACTTTCTATGGAGCTGCTGTTGTACGCCAATTCGAAATGATGAATATACCGGCCGCAGTTGAAAGCCAGGCCCTTGTTCGGTCGAGGGATAAGCTAAGAAGCCTGCAAATTTTAGCCCGATCAAATGTTGGTATGCCCAAAACGGTATTTACCAATTATAGTAAAGAAGTTGCCAAAATCATCGATTCTGTTGGTGGAGCGCCTTTAATTGTGAAATTACTGGAAGGTACACAGGGTTATGGAGTGGTATTGGCACCCACAAAGAAAGCTGCAGAATCAATTATTGAGGCATTTCACAGTATGAAAGCGAGGGTAATTGTTCAGGAGTTCATCAAAGAAGCCAAGGGAGCTGATATCAGGGCGTTTGTTGTAGGTAATAAAGTAGTTGGAGCGATGAAACGTCAAGGTAAAGAGGGTGAATTCAGATCGAATTTGCACCAGGGAGGCACCGGCGAGCTCATAAAACTGAGTAAAAAGGAGAGAGAAATCGCTTTAACAGCGGCAAAAGCGATGAACTTATCCATAGCAGGTGTTGATATGCTTCAATCGGAGCGTGGTCCTCTTGTATTGGAAGTGAATTCGTCACCCGGACTTGAAGGAATAGAAAAAACGACCGGCAAAGACATTGCTACAGAAGTAGTTAAGTATGTTGAAGATTT
>JAFIES010000095.1 GCA_020832415.1 Balneolaceae bacterium
GGATATCTTCAATGATCCGTTTCTTCTGTTCTTTTGTCCAGGAACGCATGTTTCTTTTTTTGATCATAATTACAAATTATATTTGTAATCTGTGTCCAGTTTCTTAAGGAGGCAGAGCATAAGAACAGACATTCAAAACGACGACGACATCCGCATCCTGGTCCATACTTTCTACGGAAAGGTTCAGGACGACGAACGGCTTGGCTATATTTTCAATGAGTTTGCTGAGGTAGACTGGGAGCATCACCTGCCTAATATGGTTGATTTTTGGTCGAACCTGCTTTTTCAATCGGGCAGATACAAAGGGCGCCCGTTCCGGCAACACCTCCCACTTCCCATTCAGAAGAGTGATTTTCACCTCTGGTACAATCTCTTTACCGAAACCGTGGACTGCTGTTTTGCAGGAGAGCGGGCTGAACACGCCAAGGAGATGGCCGGAAAAATAGCAGCCTCCTTCTCCCTGAGAATGGACATAGAGAAAGAAAATCAACCCAATCTAATCAGTCATGATTTATAAAATTCATACAATTGCCATAACACTCTTCTTTTTGATCGTTCTCTCAGGCTTTGCAATTGCGCATTTCGCTGAAACAAAGCTCCCGGTACCGGCCGAAGAGATTGAACAGAAGCGAGAGCTCCATACTATTATGAGGTTTTTCTTCAGAATATTCACACTGTGAATGAAGGAATCTACACCGAAAATTATGATCTGATATTTCACTGTGCTTAAAAAATCAATGACCATCTGCCCCTTGCTGACGATACCAGGAAACTGGTACGCAGCGTTTTAGGTGATCGGATGAATGTTTTTGGTTCGTTTGATAATACCGTGTACGGACATGCAGATTCACTGCTTGCCGCTTCAGAGGCACAAGAGATGGACAAGGTGCTGTGGCATTACAGAATTGTTCAGCAAGGCTGCGTGAATTGTCATTCGGTTTTTAAAGATGAGATCCGCTCGGTTCGGTTGAACCCGGATAAAAACTGAGGTAACCACTATATAAATAATATCAGTTTCCAGTATGGGATCCCTATTCTAATAAAGTGCTGCTGCTTTTTAAAAATATCGGGCTTTAACTACCTCCGGTTTTTTTTATGACTGTGTTCACGATATAATCAGGCAATAATTTTTTTCGTTCATAAATAAACTGTTCAAATGCAGCATCATCCATTTCAAAAATTGTCTGAAAAACAGGCTTGCCAATAAACGGGAAAATGATCATCGACATGATATTAACCAAAATTTGTTCTGCGGGCAGGTCTACGGTATTTCCTTTTCTTGATTCCTTTCTCAATTGTTCAAGGAAAGGGGTTATTTTTTTTCCAACTTCATTGAGCATAAACGTTTTCAACCGGGTGGGGTTTTTATTCAGTTCGTGAAGAATAAACAAGGGGATATCCGGGTTGGCAATAATAATCTCCAGATACTTGTCGACAAAATTTCTGAGTTTGTATTCCAGAGGCAGGTCTTGATTCAGTAAACTCACAATTTGGGGAATAACCCTGATAATCGATAGCTGGTAAACCTTTTCAAAGAGTTTGTCTTTGGACCGATAATAATAGTGAAGAAGCGATTTATTGATTTCAGCCTTATCCGCAATTTCCTGCATTCGGGCACCCTCAAGGCCTTTCGCCTGAAAAACTTCTCTGGCCGCTTCAAAAATTTTGAGTTCTGTTGATGACTGTTCTTCTTTATTTTCTTTCATATTGAGCTGTAAATGATTGAGGTTAAAGTTCTTTATAGACCGATAGTTTCACGAAACCAATATTGCCTGTACAATATTATCTGCCAAGATTCTTTTTCTCTCGTCAAAAAATTTATCGGATGTGGATTGTTCCATTTCAAATAATTCCCGAATCGCAGGTCCGGCTGCCAGTGGAAAAATCATCAAAGACATAATATTGGCTAAAATTTGTTCGGGAGGTAAATTTATAATGTTCCCTTGTTCAGACTCCTCTCTGAGCTGATCCAAAAAAGGTTTAATTCTTTTTCCAATTCTGTCAAGTACATATGTTTTGAGTTGATTCGGATGATTGTTGAGTTCATAAAGTACAAAAATTGGGATATCAGGATTTGAATGAATCACCTCCAAATAGATTTCAATAAAATCCCGAAGTTTTTTCTCCAGAGACATTTCTTCATTTAACAAGGTAATAATCTGGGATTTTAGGAACGGCCACTGGTATGTTTTATCAGTAAGGCTTTTACGGGCTTGATTGTCATAAAACAGGTCTGACCTTTTGTTGCTGAGTTTTCCGGGGGGTGGTGATCCCGAAAACCTCTCTCTTTTAGTATCGCTGGAATGTTCTTCTGAGACATCTAAGTTTTTCAATTCGGATGATGCCTTCTCTTCTTTTTTGTTATTCATGGTAATCCAATCTTGTTATTGTCAATTAATTACATTGGCACATGGGTTATTGATGGCATGCCAGAGAAAGATAGTAAATTTACGCACAATATTTAACCATTTGGTTGAAATATTTAGACAAAATTATTCCAATATGTCAGATCCTGTCAGATTGTTAATATTACAAGATAAATATTAACAATACTGTACAAGATATTTTCTGAGTCGATATTTTTTAACTTTTATTTTAACCATATGGTTGAAACATAAGATTAATCCAGGTATCATATGGATGAAGCGTTTGTGATCAAGAGGTGAAAAGTTGCTGATCCCAACACAAGTAGTCTATCATATTCATGTGGAGCCGTTTGACAGCGGTTCCGCTTTTAATCACTCAAACAAAAATTTTACTCATGAAATTATTACTTATTACAATGTTGATGTCAGCTTTCTCCTGTCATGATTTACAGGCACAGTCACTCAAGCTTGCCAAAACGAATGGGGAAGCCACGCATCTTATCCACCTGAAAGGTGAAGATCAATACGGGAATGAAGCCATATTTGCCCCGCCGGAAGAGAAACCGCTGCTTATTTTTTTCCTGCCTAAAACCGAATCGCGAACGGAAGCAGAAGCACTGATGGATGAGGTAACAGCCTGGTTTGAAAATATGGATGGCCATTCCGGCAGTTCAGTATCCAAAGTACTTGTTGTTGAACCTTATCGAACCGGGCCGCTGGTGAACAGGCTTTTTCGTTCAAAACTGAAAGACAAACCTTTTCAGGTCATTCGGGACCCGGAAGGTGTTATGGTTCGGATGGTACGAGAAAATCGGTATAGCATCCTGTTATGGCTGACAGACCGGAAAGGAAATATTGTATATGAAAGCCCTGAGCCATTTTCAGAATCGGAATTCCAAAAAATAAGAGGATTGGCCGGTTCAAATGCCGTTCAAAATTAAAAAGGATCAAAAAACGATAAAACAAGGATATGAATAAAGAAAAAAGAAAAATACTGATTCTGACAGCAGCCATACTCGTCGCGATTTTCGTAATCGGGGGAATTATCCTGATGCAATTTTCAGGCACTGAGGAGGGCTTCACTGATCGGGCTGAACCAGTTGCTGCTGCATCCCATCAGCCTGAAATCATAACGGTTCAAACATCACACCAGAAAAATCAAATTGAGATTCAGGGGAGAGTCCGGGCTGAAAACAGGCTGGAACTCTTTCCGGAAGTGCAGGCAAAAGTATTGCCGGGAAAAAAACCCTTCCGTGAAGGTATCGCTTTTGACAAAGGAGAGACACTTCTTCAGCTCGATGATGAAGAGGCCAGGCTGCAGCTCTACGCCTCCCGAAGCCAATTTCAAACGTTGGCCGCATCGCTGTTACCCGATATCAGGTTGGACTATCCGGATTTGCTGAACCGGTATGAGGAATGGTATAATTCGTTGCATCCGGAAAGTACGTTGCCTGAAATTCCGAATTTCGAACACAGGCGGATGGAGCGGTTCTTAACCTCACGTGGTGTTTATAATTCCTACTACCAGATCAAAAGTGCTGAAAACCGACTGGAGAAATTCACAATCAGGGCGCCCTTTTCCGGTATCCTCTCGGTGGCCAAAGTCGAGCCGGGCCAGAGTGTAGGCCCGCAGGTTCACGTGGGCACATTGGTTGATCCTAAAAGTTATCAGCTTACGGCCACGGTGCGTCAGTCACAAATCCGATTTGTCGGGATTGGTGACATCGTGGAACTTACCGATAATCACAAATCCGGAAGTTGGACAGCATCTGTGACGCGACTCAATCCTTCCGTTGATGTGCGTTCACAAACCGTGGAGATCTATCTGGACGTTGGGGGGAATGGTATCCGGGAGGGTATGTACCTGGAAGGCTTGCTCGAATCAGGAGAGCCCGTGGAAATCGCAGAAATCCCCAAATCGGCCCTGCTCAGGAATGGCTTTGTCTATGCGGTGATGGATGGAGTAACCCGGCAGGTTCCGGTTCAGGTAACAGATGTGGGGCATGAAACCGTTTGGGTGACCGGCCTTACGGATGGAGATCAAATAATCCGGGATGCCGGAGTTGCAATTTCAGGACAACTCATTGGAGAGAGGACACCATGAAGAAACTGATCAACTTTTTTGTACAATACCCGACGATGGTGAACCTGGGACTGTTACTGACCCTGCTTGTTGGGATTATCAGTTTCAGTCAGGTTCGCTATACGCTCGACCCTTCCGAAGACCCGAAAGAGATTTATGTGGATGTGATCTACCGTGGGGCTTCGCCACTGGAAATTGAAGAGAGTGCGATCTCCCGGATTGAAGAGAACCTGAGAGGCATTCACGGGATGGACCGGTTTACGTCCGTGTCGAGGGAAAACAGCGGCCGCATTACCGTTGAACTGTTTGAGTGGGCCGATATCAATCAGGTGCTGGTGGAAGTGGAAAATGCGGTGAGCCGAATCAGCGATTTCCCGGCGCAAATGGACCAGCCGGTGGTCTATAAACAGGAGATGCTCAATCCCACCATTTCCATCGCCTTGACTGGAGATATTCCACTTCAGCAAAAAAAGGATTATGCCCGGCAGATCCGCGATGAGTTTATGATTGAGGGAGGTGTATCGAATGTAAACCTGTTCGGATTTGGCAATGAGGAGATCGTGATTGAACTGAATGATGCACAAATGGCACGGTTTGGCATTTCGTTTCAGGAAGCAGCCGATGCGGTTAAAAATACCAATATCGACATGACCGGCGGCGAGTTGAAACTGGACCGTGCGAACTGGCAGATCCGTGCACGTAATAAAAAGAATACAGCTCTTGAAATTGCTCAAATCACGGTAAGAACGGGCATGAGCGGCGAGAGGGTGCTGTTGAAGGATATTTCCGAAGTACGGGAAGTGTTTGAAGATCGTCCCGTTGACCGCTATCTGAATGGCAAAGAATCGGTTGTAATTCAGGTTCTTGTTACAAATGATGAAGATCTCATTGCCACAGCTGAGTATGTAAAGGAATTTACTGAACAGTTCAACAGATCTCATCAGGGTGTGGAACTGACCATTGTGGAGGATATCTCCGAGTTTGTGAACGAACGGGCGGCATCGCTCTGGGAAAACGGTCTCATTGGTCTCATCCTCGTGCTTCTCATTCTCACCCTGTTTCTCGATAAACGGATTGCTTTCTGGGTATCGCTCACTATTCCGCTTTCGCTTCTGGGTGCTTTTATCTTTGCTATGATGGGTTACGACCTGACGATCAATGTCGTCTCCATTTTCGGTTTCATCCTGGTTCTCGGGATGCTGGTGGATACCGGCGTGGTGGTAGCGGAAAATATATACCGGCACTATGCAGAGTTCGGTAAACATCCCATCGTTGCCGCGCGGGATGGCGCCGCCGAAGTGGCCGCGCCCATGACCATTTCACTACTCACTACCGCAGTGGCTTTCAGTATCTTTTTCTTTCTTACCGGCAAGCCGGGAGCATTTTTTTCGGAGGTTTCATTTGTCGTCATAGCATCCCTTCTTGCGGCTTTGATTATTACATTTCTCTTTCTCCCGGCCAAGATGACGCACTCCAAAGTGCTGACGAAAGAGAACCGGCAGACCCGTTTCGAGAAATTTTTTTCGCAGAGCCTGACCACCTTCCGCGACCGATGGTTTATGCCGTTCACCGACCTGGCATCACACCGCTGGAAATGGCTGAATGTGGGAGTATTTCTGGTTCTGTTGGTGGTTTCAGCCACATTACTGAGAACCGGCACCCTTCCGCTCACCTTTTTCCCTTACCTGGATGATGATATACAACTGATCCGGATTGAACTGGAGCCGGGCACACCGGCCGATACTACAAATACCAGGCTGATGGAGATTGAAGAGGCCGTATGGCAAGTGAATGAACGTTTGACAGCTGACCGCAGAGACGGTGAACAGGTGGTGCGAAACGTTGAACGGCTGATGGGCCCCAACTCTCATCAGGGTCAGCTTCGTGTGGTGATGATGGGCGGTGAGCAGCGAGGTATCCCGGCTTATGAACTGAATAATCAGTTCCGTGAGGAAGCCGGCGAGATACCCGGAGCCCGTTATGTACGGTTCCTCGGTGCCACAGCCGAACAGCGTTTTGGAGGCCTTCCGGTGGATATCTCGGTAACGGGTACGGATCTGAATCAAATTCAGCTCGCATCGGCCAGGCTGAAAGAAGAACTGGAACAACGTGATGATCTGGTTGATGTGGCTGATACCGATCAGCGGGGTAATCCCGAACTGCATATCGAACTAAACCGGACGGGAGAGCTGCTTGGGCTGACCCTGCAAGACATTATGGCACAGGTGCGATCTGCTTTTTTTGGGCTTGAAGTGCAAAACCTTCAGCGCAGCCGTGATGATATTCGTGTCTGGATCCGGTTTGATGATTTAACCCGAGGCAGCTATGATGAGCTTGTGAATCTCACGATCCGGACGCCGCAGGGAGCCTACCCGCTGAGTGAAATAGCGTCCATCCACCCGACAAATGCCAGTCTGGAGGTCAGCCGGATTAACGGCCGGCGAACCATCCGTGTGGATGCCGACATGGCCGATCCGTCGCTTTCTGCCCCGGCAATATTGGGAGAAATTGAAGCTAATATCATCCCGGCGATTCAGGCGGAGTATCCGGGTGTGCAATTCTTTATTGAAGGACAGAACCGGGAAGCCGGACTGGTCACCGATGCCATGAAAAAGGTAGCACCGGTAATCGTCGTTCTGATGCTGGCGCTAATTATCATCAACTTTCAATCCTTTTCTCAGACCGTTATGGTGCTGCTCTCCCTGCCGTTTGCGTTTGTGGGTGTGGTGATCGGACATATGATTCACAGCGTCACCATGAACATCTTCTCAGTGATTGGAATGATTGCCCTGGTCGGGATTCTGATTAACAACATGCTGGTTTTGATCACCGCTTTTAATGATAATCTGAAGGCAGACATGAGCTTTGAAGAGGCGCTGAAAGATGCGGTTCAGTCCCGTTTCCGGCCCATTTTGCTCACCACCCTCAGTACCGTTGCAGGCCTTCTGCCGATGATCTTTATGGGCGGACTGGCATCGGCTTTTCTGCAGCCGCCGGCCATAGCCATTGCTTACGGATTGATTTTCGGCCTCTTCATTACACTGACACTTAACCCGGCATTTCTGGTAATCTGGAACCAGGCCAAACTTGGATTGATGCAGTTGCTGGGCCGTACCGATTCCACACCGGAGAGTATTGAACCGGCCGTACAACTCAAAGAACATCACAACAGGATTGCCTTATGAAAACCATTATCACAGCACTCATACTACTCTTTGCAGTCGATTTGTCGACAGCCCAGCATAAACTGAACCTGAGCGATGCCATCGAAGCGGCACTTGAGCATAATCATCATATACAGATCAGCAGTATTGAACAGGGCAAAGCCTCGAACCTGGTCACAAGAGGAAATGCCGGGCAACTCCCCTCATTATCCATCAATAGTGATTTGAATTGGTCGTATTCAGATCTTGAACTGACACCCGGATCGTTCTTTCAAAACCTGTTGAATCCTGAGGGCGGTGAAGGGCGTTCACCCGAAACGATCAAATATGACGGGGTATCCTCCACAATTTTCAGTGCAGGAGTTGGCACACAGTTCATCATTTACGACGGGATGAAGGGGCGTCTTCGTTACCGGATTCTGGAAACGGGAAGCGATTTGGCCGGCCTGCAGCATCAAACGGAAATGGAAAACACCATATTGGATATCACCCGGAAATATCTGCAGACTGTTACACTTCAGAATGCAATTGAATTGAAAGAACTTGCGATGGAGCAGAGCCACGACCGGTATCGTGTGGTTGAAACCCGAAGGGAGTATGGACAGGCCAGTGAACAGCAGCAGCTGCAGGCCCTTTCCGACCTGAAAACCGACAGTACAGAGTATCGCGACCTGATCCATCAATATGAAAATGTATACAGGGATTTGCATACAACCATCGGCTGGGACAGGAGAGAAATCGTACCGCTTGATGATGAAATCCGCAACACAGATATGCCCCAATATGATGACCTGCTGAACTCCATGTATGACAATAATACGTTGCTTAAAGTACGCGAGCGGAGAATAGAGCAGGCGCAGAACGAGCAGAAAATGACAAAGGCCGATTTCTTGCCAACCATTACGGCCGGAGCTCAGTACGGATACACCTATCAATCTGCGTCAGATGGCCAATTCGAGACTCAGGAGCAGCTCGGGTTTATGGGCGGTCTATCCATAAAAATCCCCATATTTACAGGCGGGAGAAACCGGACGGCTTCAGACAACGCAAAAGCATCACTTCGCCAGGAACAGATTCGGTATGACGACTCGGAGAAGCAGCTTCGCACTCAATTTGATAATACATGGAATCGGCTACTGCATCTGGAGAACCGGCTCACCACCGAGCAGAACAACCTGGCGGTTTTTGAACGTAACTATGAAAGAGCAAAAGATTCCTTCGGACAGGGTCTGATCACTGGGGTGGAACTTCGCAGCGCCCAGCTCTCACTGCAGGATGCGCGTTTACGTCTATCAGAAACAGAATTACAGATCAAACTGACCGAAACCATGCTTCTTTATTTAAGCGGCGGTTTGTTGATCAACAGTCCCTAGAATAATATTTCAAGTAACGGCCTCTGATAAATGGAGATTGTCATGTCAACACACAACACAGAAAATGAGTCCATCCGAATCGCAATCCGTGAATGGCTTGAACAGAAAGACCGGGAAATTGAGCTGTGGGTGCAACATTTTATTGAACAATTAGGCACAGGGCAAAATGACAGTAATCCATAAAAACAGATCTAACCGGGTGATAAAGTTAACGGCTGCAGTGGCAATTGCATTTGGACTGTTGACTATTTTTGCGGGGAGCCGTGTTCTAATGGATATTTCGGATCCCGGTTATACTGTATTTTTACCACTTCTGATTTTCAATACAATGATGGGAATTGTTTACATCGCCACAGGAATACTGATCTTGAGAAGTACTCAGAAGGGGGTATTCGCATCAAAAATGATATTTTTGCTGAATCTTGCGGTATTTTGCATCATACTGTTTCTTTTTTTTATAGGTAAGAATGTGGCAGTTGACAGTGTAATGGCAATGGGGTTTAGAACGATCGTTTGGGGGATCGTTTATTGGAGTGTTACCAAACTCAAAAGATTTACTTCCAATCATCTATAAGTTTCAAGACATCAAACAAATTATCACCATTAAAAACAGCTACTTTAACTATACACAGAAATAAGCTCTTATTGAACAAGGAGTTAAAATATAAATGAACATACCCCGCTGGCGCCGGAAAGCCGTCAACTTGTTCAGGAAGAGATTAAAAATGGCGTGGCTGACTCGCCAGTAAACAGAAAACAATACAAACAGCAATTTTTATGAACCAATCAAAACTGGATGTAGCCGAAACTGTTAAAAACGCGTGCATCGATGCGGCCAGAGATGGTTTTCGGGAAGCTTTAATAAGCGGACTTTGCACGGAGGGTGCTATGGAGGCTGCCATCAGCGCTATTCAAAAACTGGACGTGGAAGAGATTGTCAAGAAACAGTCCGGAAGATGATACAACGCATTATCGGATTTCACAAAGATGAACACGACGACTGGGTAGCTGATCTCAAATGTGGCCATACGCAGCACGTACGCCATAACCCGCCCTGGCAGCTGCGTCCGTGGGTGATTACGGATGAGGGGCGACGGTCAAAACTGGGAATGGAGCTTAATTGTAAGAAGTGCGACAAAAATGAGTCTGTCTGATATCGAGTGAATTCAAAAAATGAACCTCTTAAAGTCAAAACTCATTACGTATGAGTTTTGACTTAATTTATAAATTCAACTGCCTACTCAGGCATGCTCTCTATATTCACAGTCCACTGTCCGATAAGTTGGTCTACTGGAGCCGCTAAACGGAGCATTGCAATCCGAGAAGCACGAATACGAATGGTAACCCAACATTTTCAGCTCATATAAATTTATGATGAGAAGAAATCATCTTTATTGAAGTGCATAGAGTAAATAAGATGATCTTTTTAATAACCTATAGGTCTGCAATATCTCCTATTAGGTTTATTCAATTCACTCTGTTATAATTCTGTGGCACAATACCATCGAACTTATATACTACTTGGATTTATGATCTCATCAACTACTTTTTGGCGAACAGTAATATCCGGCTTCATTGCTACTTTTGTGATGATGATGATAGCCTTTGTTCAGGGAGGCATGGGCCTGCCCACTCTTGATATCGGGCATATACTAAAAGAGAGTTTTAATCAGGTACACAGTGGTGAGCCATACTCTATTCTGTGGGGTAACATCGCTTTTTACATCATGGGTATTATCCTGTCACTGATATGGGTGGCATTTCTTGCCGCAAAAATTCCCGGTAACTGGTTTGTGCAGGGATTGATCTACGGGTTCATTATATCACTGATTGCAGGCGGTGTTGTATCTCCGCTTATTACAGCTGCCGCGGGCGATCCCATCGGGATTTTTTATAGTGACAGCTGGGCACCCATGGCCCTGATAATTGCCGGACTAATCATGCATCTTGGCTATGGTATTGTTCTTACTCTCTGCCTGAAATATGCCGGAGTGGATATGAAACGTAAATGAAATTAGTTGTAGCGGCAGTCGTCAGGATTGTCAGACACGTAGTAGCTCTTATAATTCAGAGCGTTTTCGTCCATACAGCCGGAGAGGTTCAAAATTCTCACAGACCGAATATCTGTGGGGTGGCTTTCTGCCTGGAGAGCGATATAACCACCGGTAAGCGGATCCCCGTTTTCGAGCTGCGGGTTGGTATACTCCATTACCACCTCACCATTTAATTTGTGCTGAATCAGTGAGTCTCCATAGGCTACAAGTTCTGCTGTTACCCACTGATCACCATGATGTGTTGGGCCGCCTGAATTGATGCAGTGTTCTGTACGTAATTCGCCATCCACTACAACATGAGCTCCCGGAGTACAAACACTTCCGTTTGGACGGTCATTTTCACCGTCACCGCCTACCAGCTGGAACTCAATCGATACCGGAAAATCCTGATCTAAAGTCATTGTTTGAGCCGGTTGCGAGTGAAACATGATGCCATTATTACGGTAGGCCCAGCCGGCACCGCCCTCTGTCTGCTCCCCCACAAAACGATACTCTACCTGCAGTCTGTAGTAGGAGAAAGGCTCCTCATAAAAAATGTGGCCGAATTCCGTGCTGAAACTTTCATACTCATCATATCGAACTTTCATCATCCCATCTTCTACACGAAATGTGTTGGCAAAATTGTCATTTAGTTCATAACCGGCAATTTTAAGATCCCACCCATCAAAATTTTCACCGTTAAACAGATCCACCCACTCTTCACTGTCAGGGGAGGTTTGGGTTTTGGATTGAGAGCAGGCAGAAAGTATCAAAAACAGAAATAGTACAGAGAGAAAAACACGCATGGTTGTGGATTTTTGGTTGATGATCTGTCCATTTATGATACCAATTACGGGGAATAAATGAGAATGGAATGTTAAAATTTATATTATAAGGTTTTAGACTACTTTATCTATAAATAATCATGTACCTTTAACCCTTTACTAATAAACAGTTATTACATGTATCAAAATCAACATCAGTTTCATATACCGGTAATGGGAACCGGACACTCCATCGACAGCCCCATACGAGTTGCACATTTAGGCATTCATTCGGTTATCTCCGTTGTGGATGATCTCCTTTGCGAAAAAATCAGAAAGCATTACTGTTCTGAATTTAACCTTCCATATAAAAATATTGCGCGTTCATCCAAAGATGGCCGGGCAGAACGGATTACCGCCTATCTCGATATGGTTGCTCAGATAGTCTCTGAGAAATTCAACGAAATGAAAGATCAGCCCTTTTTCCAAAATTCAGAAAAAGACCGCTATTTCAATCTGCTGCCCGATGAAAACCCGCTGAAGAAGAGTTACGAGTATGCACGGGTGATAACAGACAAAGCCCTGCAAAGCGATCTTTTAAAAACACTGACCGAAAGCATGGTTCCCGGATCGATTGATGTGAACATCATGGCGAAGGTGGATGCATTAAAAATGGACAAGAATGATCAGCCTCTCAGCAGCGAATTCAGTGATGCCAATGCAGCATTAAGGGGGTTTGTGAATAGTGTAATATCATCAGGCGTGGTTCTGTCGGCAGGCTTTAATCCCCGGTTGTACAGCTACCTGTCGGAGTTCAAAGAGTTTTACAGAGATAAAACCGGCAAAGCAAAGAAGAGCATCATACTGAAAGTAAGTGATTTCAGATCAGCACTGATCCAGGGTAAATTTCTTGCCAAGAAAGGAATTGAAGTAGCCGAGTTTCGTATTGAATCGGGATTGAATTGCGGCGGACATGCATTTGCATCCGATGGCCAGTTGCTGCCCATTCTGCTGAACGAATTTCGGGAAAAGAGAGAACAGCTGCAGAAGACGTTTGAGCCGATGATCCGGTCATTCTATGAATCACAAGGGTGGGATTATCCTGAGAATAGTGATGAGGTTGCAAAGCCAAAAATCACTGTTCAGGGAGGAATTGGAAATTCCGGCGAGCAGTTACGGCTAATCGAAGATTTTGAAATGGATGCCACAGGCTGGGGAAGCCCGTTTTTATTGGTACCGGAAGCTACCTGTGTGGATGAGTTCACAACAGAAAAACTTGCCGCTGCAGCTGAGAAAGATCTCTATCTCAGTAATGTATCTCCATTGGGAGTGCCGTTTAATAATATCCGTGGATCCGGTTCGGAAATTCACACAAAAGAACTGATCGAGAAAGGAAAACCCGGCTCAAAATGCCCGAAAGGATTCCTGGTATCAAACACAGAGTTTACCGAGAATCCAATCTGTACGGCATCGGCGCAATATCAGATTTTAAAAATCAGTCAGATTGAAGAGAGTGAACTTTCCTCCGAAAGTAAATCACTCGAGAAAAAACGTGTGATGGAGAAAACGTGCCTCTGCACAAACCTGGGAACGGGATCATTGATTCGACTCGGTATCATGAAACCGGACTATGGACGACAAGCTATTTGTCCCGGACCAAACATCGCATGGTTCAACAGAACCTATTCACTCGATGAGATGGTGGATCATATTTATGGAAGAACCGGTTCGCTGGTCCCTGAGGAACGTCCGCACATGTTTGCAAAAGAGATGGCAATGTATGTTGATTACATTGAAACCATGCTGGAGCAGTGTGAGCCGGGAAGTCCTGAAATGAAAAAAATGGAGAAGATGAGAAAAAATCTTCACGAAGGCATAGAGTTTTGTGAAACGATATCGCAAACCAAACCTTATGGAGATGAAAATCTCAAATCACTCTCAGTAGCGTGTATTGAACAAAAAGAGAGATTAGAACTTCTGTTCACCAAACGCGAGCTGGTTCAGTAATGTAAAGTAGTTGAGTTTGATATAAAGATTTATCGATCATCTAAATTGCCAAATATTTTTTTTACGAATTCACCTGTAATCAATACTGTCCAAAACGGCACACAACCTCATTTGAGTCATGTCCTTAATGCGGGGTTTACATCCTCTAATTACATCTGCATAATATCCCACTGAAGCTCGCAGACGAGCGCTGAAGATTAACTCACATACCAGCGCCTGCGAACCTCTGCGAAACCTTCTGCGCTCCTCTGCGAGAAATAGGCAAGGAATTCATTATTGGCCTGCAATAAAATCTATTCTAAACGAACTCTAAAATGTTTTGGACACTATTGACCTAAAAAAGTGAGTTTGTGATTATTGAGGGAAAGTTCCTATTCTCTCAATCAGTAAATCAGAACTGCAGATAAAGCGGGCTGATTTGAGAATCATAAACTCTCTTTTACCATGTCCATATTTTTCTGGGTTGTTCTGCTCTACCTTGCCCTTCTGATGGGTATCTCCATCTGGAAAAGCCGTGCCATTAAAAACCAGGAAGATTTTATGGTGGCAGGGCGAAAAGTTTCAACTCCGAAACTTGTTGGTACTCTTCTCTGTACCTGGCTGGGCTCCGGGACACTTCTGGCCGGTGCCGGGCTGGCAGCACGTGTGGGTATTTCAGAATTGTGGCTGGCTGCAGGTGCGTGGATAGGCATCGTTCTGGTCTTTTTCCTTGCAGGTCGCGTTCGCCGTATTGCCCAGTACACCGTGCCGGACATCCTCGAACTTCGCTACAATAAGTACGCCAGAATTCTGGGCACTATCGTAATTGTAATTGCCTACACAACCATTGTTGGGTATCAGTTTCGCGGCGGCGGATTTGTTCTGAATCTGGTAGCCGATATACCCGAATGGCAGGGGGTTCTGCTCACAGCGGGATTCATCATCGCATTTACCGCATTTGCCGGAATGCTCTCCATCGTTTCCGTTGATATAATAAACGGGGCGGTGATTACCCTGGCTGTACTTGTTGCAGTGCCGCTTGTATTCATCAAACTGGGTGGTGTGGAGTTCATCACCACCGAGCTCGACCCTGCTTTATTCGATATCACAGGTGGTCACGGCTGGATCTGGGTGATGGGCGTTTTCTTTCCCACATTTTTACTGCTGATGGGAGAGTCGAACATGTACCAGAAATTCTATTCAGCCAAAAACGAAAAATCAGCCAAAAATGCGGTGATGTTTTGGGTGATTGGTACCATCATCATCGAAACGGCCATCGCTTCGCTGGCCATCCTGGCATTCAGCCATTTCAATGCGATTGATCCCTCCAATATTATGCACCTTGCCGCTGAGGACAGCGAACGAATTATTCTGCACGCCGCCCGCTTTGGTACCGAAATTGGCATACCACTTGCGGGAGGATTACTTCTGATCTGTGCAGCAGTCGCCATCATCACATCCACGGGAAACAGTTTTCTGTTAACACCATCCACAAATTTAACGCGGGATATCTACCAGCGCTTTATCAACCCGAAGGCATCGGAGAAAGTGATTGTTCTGTTCCAGCGCATGATGGTGCTTCTTCTCGGGATTGTGGCCTGGATGCTGCTCAGCCAATTCCGCACCATACTCGATATGGCCTTTACCGCATACACCATGATTGGCGCAGGCCTCACACCGGCACTGCTGGCTGCATTTCTCTGGAAACGGGTAACCACTGCAGGAGGAGTTGCTTCCATTGCAACAGGTATGGGCGTCACGCTGCTAATCACAATCATTAATTCGGTCCGCGCAGAACCGCTGATTCCATTCGACTACATCGTTCTCCCCGCCGCCGGCCTCTCCATAACCGTGTTGATTGTTGTATCGTTAATGACGCCACCCGATCCCAAAGAGAAATGGGAGAAGTTCTACGAAAAAGATGCGGAACTGAGAGATGCGATAGAGGAGTTTATGGAGTAATTACCGGATTTTAGTGTAAACGTGCTCTGCCAGGTTTCCTAGTTCTATTTCATTGGCGACGTTCTTCTGTGCGGGCTTAACGGTGCGGTTTTTGGCTCCGGTTATGGGACACTTCAATATTTCTAGGGAAATAGTTCACTATATTTTCCAAAAAGTTTAGTCACACTTACCTATTAGCGGAAAAAAAGTTCACTGAATTTACCAACTTTGGCTTTCTCAATTTCATTCTCTTCTTCCTCGAACATTTCCCACGGTTTAAGTTTAAAAAGCTTTGTAGTATCATGTGTTAAATCATGAATAACATCTTTTTGCTTTATCCCCTTTGGCTCATTGAAGTACACAACATGATGACCTTCTTTATCTAAGTCAAAATGATCAGATAATTCCATCAGGCCGTCAATTAACGCCCGTATTTGATATACTTTATTCTCAATAGTGTAATGATCCGTAGTCGTATCTATCACATTCCCGGAATAAATTTTTCCATTTACTCCGATATAATCGACTTCATGACTTCTTAATATTGATTTCACCCGATTTTTTGGAACCCGATATTTAATATCTAACCGCTCCGATACTCGGGATGCCCTTAATGTTTCTTCAACTTGATTTCTAAATGTAACGTCCTTCTTTTCTACGAAACCGTAATTCTTATCCACTAAGAGTTTGAAGAGTGAATCAAAATCATCAAGCTTAAAGTCACCAATATTCTCTTCCGGCTTGGAGTGAAGTATCAAATTGTTGCTGTAACGATTCAGATAATCGAAATAGCTATGTGTAAATGGATTTACATCGAAAGCTTCTTTTTGGTTTTTATCATCTGATAAGCTATCCACCTTTTTTTTTACATTTCTGAGGAGTCTTTCTACAGAATCTACAACTTCACTGTCAATGATTTTTGAGGCTGCTCTTAACTTATTCTCAGAATAATCAAACAGCGGTTTCCGATCTGTATTCAAAAACATACCCACGGCTATTTTTTCATCTGAAATTGATTCTGATTTTAAGTATAAGACGCTGTAAAACGGTTTCATGGCTTTAGGTGTAAGTAGTTAATGTAATCTGCAACCTGGGTTCGAATCTCCTCGAGCCTTTTTTCTGACGATAAAAACCGATTGATATAATCTATGGCTTTGAAATCATCATCCCAGCCCGGTGGATATGTTTCACGTATAGATTGTAACAGTTCATTAAGATCAAGGTTTTCAATAGTTGAGAAAAAATCATCCAATTCTTTCATAAGGTTTTCTTTAGAAACCCAACCGAGCATTTCATAAGCGTACACGGTGCTAAGAAACCCATCAGAATATACATCTATTTCTGTATTTATGTTTTCAAACGAATGTTCGGCAATTTTATTAAAGGCTTCAAAATGATCAAATACTACTAATTTCTGTGTTTTTCCCCTTGTTATAAACAGATTGTAATTTTGAGCTGTCCTGTCATTATTTCCTGTCCACAAATCAAACAAGCCAATTCTGAGCAAATGTTCCGGATATTCTAATCGATTGAACTCATGCTTACTAAATACAAACTCAAGTTGAGTCAGTTCATTTTTTGCATTGTGCACTTTTTTTGAGCCAAAAACAATCTTTCCCTGACTAATGTGATCACTATATTGAAAATCTTCTGGAACCGGGTGATTCCCAATTTCAACATATGCTACTTCGGGTGTTTCAAGGTGCAATCGTTTGGCTAAAAAGTGGCAGACAATTTCTGCAATTAAACCATCTATTTCTGATGTTGTGCGATTATATTTTACAAAGTAAATATCCAACCCATTTTCCGTTCTGCAAATAGTTTCAACAGGACGGTTATACGTCTCTTTTTGACGTTTAAATTGTATGGACTGAACGGTTTTTATCACACTCTCGCCTCCGCAATCCGCACTTCCTCGCTCAACTCACACCGTCTGAACTTTGATTTCAGCTGATTATGAGATTTGCTATGATTAAAATGTATCAGACAAATTATATTCATCATAGTTCAGACACCAGGTTTAAATTTGGCATTTATCAACCGTTTAAAATCAAGGCTTTTACTACCAAAGTTAATCAGCATTCCAACTTCAAGATTGTAGGCTTCCAAATAATTAATGGCCTGAGCCAGATGAACATCCTGTAGTTCGATTAATGCTTTGATTTCAACACAGATGAGACCTTTTACAAGAAAGTCTACACGGCGTGTTCCTATTTGAACACCTTTATAATTTACAGGCATCTCAAATTCTCTGCTGAACGGCATATTGCGTCCTTTAAATTCAATTTCCAAAGCGCGCTGGTAAATTACTTCCTGGAATCCGTTTCCAAGTGTACTGTGTACTTCCATTGCACAGCCGATAATTTCACCCGTCAACGCTGAATATTTATATTTTTCATTGATCATTCATCCTCCATCGTCTGAAGTGTGATTCTCGCTGATGATGTGATAGATTTTGATTAAAAAATCCATCATAGTAAATCAAAGACCATCAAAAAAAATCATAGTTCCCCCTCCACAACCTTCCTCTCCTCCTCACTCAACCCATACAACTCATAAACCATCTCATCAATCTCTTTATCTGTTTGGGCGATTTGGGATTTTAGTTCATCGGCTTTGGCTTTCTGTTCGTTGAAGTACTCCATCCATTCGGCTTCTTCTTTGAGGGAGAGGGTTACTTTTTTC
>JAFIES010000097.1 GCA_020832415.1 Balneolaceae bacterium
ATAGTTAACATCTGCAATGAGTGAACAAAACAGAAACAACTCGTACCATTCAAGAGGAAATGGTTCAGTTAATAAGAATGGCTATTATGGCGGAGAGTATATTTCTGCAGAACCGATGCATTCGGATGAAAGGAACAGTGATGAGATTGATCTTAAGCATCTCATCAACGTAACACTTCGATATAAGTGGTGGGTAGTTGGTATAACACTGGCATTTACCGCAGTAGCCTTTTTGTACTCTCAAACGTTAGACAATCTCTATACAAGCTCAGGTACGATGGTGATAGCCGAAGAGAGAAACCGGTACTCCTGGGCAGGGTCAGATATTTCAAGTATCATGTCTTCATCTTTTGGGGTGGGTGTAGGCAGCCGGCTGGTTAACGAAGTACAGGTACTTCAGTCGCGGCAGCTTGCAGAAGAAATCGCAATGAAGATGCATGAACAAGAGGTTATGGAAAATGGTGAGCGTTTTCCCCTGTTATATTACTCATATCCGGATGATTCCACGAAGGTTTCGGTAGATGCACTGGCAAGCAGAATACGGAACAGGCTTAATGTTGATCAGGTAGACAGGGACACGGATGTTTTGCGGATCAGTTTTACAACCCTTCACCCGCTTGAGTCAAAATACCTTGTAAATACCACGATTGATACCTACACAGAAGTTTCTGCACGGCAGCGGCGCAGTGCAGCAAATTCGGCGCTGGCATTTCTTGAGCAGGAGAGGGCCGACGCTGAAAGCAGGCTGACCAACTCAGAAGAGGCCTTGCGCGATTATATGAGCCGCACAAACCTGGTGCAGATCGACGGGCAGACAACCACTGTAATTAACCGTCTTGCTGAGCTTGAATCACAACGGCAACAGGTACAGGTGCAGCGTGTTGGGATTAACTCTTCCATTGAGGCGTACGAAGGCCAGCTTGAGCAGATCAGGCCGGGACTTGCCGAGCAGTTTGCCGATAATATCAGTGCAACAATGGAGCGCAGCCAGTTCAGGCTTGCCGAACTTGAAACAGAAAGAACCCTTCTTCTTCAAAGAAACCCTTCACTCAGAAATAACCCTGAACTTGAGCCTCAATTTGTAAATCTTGAGGATGAAATACAGCAGCTGAAAAACCAGATTAACCGGATGGCTGCCGATCTTTTGGGTGATGAATCGGATATTTTTGTTGGATTTTTAAACAGCAGTGAAGGCGGATTAACGGGCCGCATTATGGAACTTCGGCAAAGGCTGATTCAGCTTCGCATAGAAGAGTCACAGCTTAATGCCCAGGAAGAAGTTCTTACACAGCGAGTAGAAGAAGAGAATGAATTTTTTGATGGGCTGCCTGAAAATATGATTGAATATGCCCGGCTCCAGCGGGAAACGATGGTAAACGAACAGCTTTATTCCACAATATCAGAGCAGTTTACACAAACCACACTTTGGGAACAGACACAGTTTGGTGCCGGCCGCCCGCTCGATTACGGGCTCGCCCCAATGTCACCATCAGGGCCGAACAGGGCTCTCTACACCTTGATTGGATTAATGCTTGGGGGTGTATTCAGTATTGGTTTTGTATTTACACGTGAAAACCTGAACAGAACAATAGACGGCACCGAAAAACTTAAGCGAACAGGATATCCGCTGCTTGCCACCATTCCGGATATGAATCCGCTGTTAAAGAAGCGGTATAACAACGAGCAGTTTATTAATGTTGAAGATCACAGGGTCTCCACAGCGTGGGCAGCCCTTCTCGATACGATCAGCCCGGTGGCAGAGTCGTTCAGAAGGCTCCATAATAACATTATCTATTCCGATCCCGACATCGATAATAAGGTGGTACTGATTACCAGTTCCAAAAAAGGAGAGGGTAAAACTACAGTCTCCATGAACCTTGCCGTTACATTTGCGGAATCCGGTAAGAAAGTACTGGTGATCGATACAGATTTAAGAAGGCCTACCGTACACAGGTTTTCCGGTGTTGCACGGGTGCCCGGTGTAGCTGAGATTTTTTATGATGACAAATCGTACTCCTCAGCAATAAAACCCACCATAGCCCCCGGGGTGCATGTGCTCACAGCGGGACGTAAAATTCCAAATCCATCCGCAGTGATACAGAGTAAAAAACTTCGTGCACTGCTCGAAAGGGTGAAGGAGAAGTATGACCATATTATTATCGATACACCACCCTTTGGTGTGATTACGGATGCAGCACCGGTTATAAAACTGGCTGATATGGTAGTGCTGGTAACCCGTTTTGGTGTTACGCAGACCAATGAACTGAATTTCACAATAGAGAACCTGAAGCGCATTCAGGCAAATCTGACGGGTACGGTAATTACTGCGTTTAACCACAGAGAAAGCGCTGATTACTACTACTCAAATAAATATACCTACGACAGTTATCAGGCCTATGAGGCGTATCAGGAAGAGGAAGAGAATTCGGTTTTGTGATCGGTTTTTGATCTGTTATCTTGGTGCACTATTTTTAACAACCCCCATTTAATCCGTTATTTCCAATCGAATGAAAAAGATTTTTTTGTCCACAGTTGCAGCTATCATTCTATGCATTGTAAGCCATGATATTGTAAAGGCACAGGCCGGTTCCCAGGTGTTCAGGCTTGGTGAAGGTATGATACGAATAGCTGAGGCTGGTCAGTTAGCAGATACACTTGCTGTTTGGGGGGATGTGAGTAATGCAGGCAGATATATTGTACCCCGGGGTACAACACCTCATGAACTTCTTGCTTATGCCCGCGGAATATCCCGGACAGGAGTAATAAGAGATACCGGTGATCAGGTTCAGCTGGACTGGAGCCAGCGGCGTATTGAAATTAATATCTCCACGTATGATCCGGAAACCGGTACTGAATCGGTTGAAAATTTTAGTTTTCGATTTAATGATCCGTTTCCTGCAGAATTGAGAACTTACAGGCTCAGGAATGATCAGATCGTTACCGTTGAAGTGAAACGGAATGCTACTTTTCTCGATTATCTTCGGGTTATCAGTCCGATTGTTACACTAACCGCATCAACCTACTTACTGATTGACCGAATTTTGGATTAAAGTGGATTAGATTCAGCCGGAGTTGCTTGTTAGATTCTGTTGAACAGGTTGTTTATACTATAAGTGAACCAGCACTTATATCATCTTAAGGGGAAAAATCATCATGAACAAAGAACAGCCCAGTAACTTTGCGCTTACGGGCCTTGCCGGCTACATAGCGCCTCGCCATCTGCAGGCTATTAAAGATACCGGTAATCGACTCGTTGCAGCCGTAGACCCGCACGATTCTGTTGGAATCATCGACAGTTACTTTCCGAAAGCCAGCTTTTTTACAGAGTTTGAGCGATTTGACCGACATCTTGAAAAAATCAGAAGAGACAGAAATGGCGATGCAATTGATTATTTAACCATCTGCTCGCCCAACAATCTTCACGATGCCCATGTACGGCTGGCGATGAGGGTGGAGGCGGATGCGATCTGCGAAAAGCCTTTGGTCTTGAATCCATGGAACCTGGATATTTTACAGGAGCTGGAACACGAGTTTAACCAGCGTGTCTGGACAATTCTTCAGCTTCGGGTTCACCCATCACTCCTGGAACTGAAGAAGAAGCTCTCTCAATCTAAACAGGATAAAAAGCATAAAGTACGGCTCACCTATATTACATCGCGCGGGTTGTGGTATCACTACTCCTGGAAAGGGGATGAGCAGAAGTCGGGCGGAATTGCCACTAATATTGGAATCCATTTTTTTGATGCACTTTTTTGGCTTTTTGGAAAAGCGGAACAATCAGAAGTTCACATCAAAGAGAAAAACAGGATGGGTGGATTTCTTGAACTACCCAATGCAGATGTAGAGTGGTACCTCTCTCTTGAAGAACAGGATTTGCCTCAAAAGATAGAAAATGGCGCAAGAACTCATCGCTCTATTACTGTTGACGGAGATGAGATCGAATTCAGCGGTGGTTTTCGGGATCTTCACACAAAAGTGTATGAAGATACTCTTTCCGGTAATGGTTTCGGTATAGATGCAAGTCGCCCCTCAATCGAGCTTGTATATAATCTGAGAAATGCACCAGTAACGGATAATCCCAAGGGATTGATGCATCCGTCTGTACGGGCAATTCTGAAAAAATAGGAATCCTCCGATATGCCACGAATAATTGATTTAGAAGGGGTGATGATCCATGAAAGTGCCTATGTGGATGGGCCTGTTTCGATAGGAAAGGGGACAAAAATCTGGCATTTCTCCCATATTTCAGCAAACTGTGAGATAGGTGAATCGTGTGTATTTGGGCAAAATGTTTTTGTGGCCGGTAATGTAAAAACAGGCAGCCGGGTTAAGGTTCAGAATAATGTTTCGATCTATACCGGCTGTGAACTGGAAGATGAGGTTTTTCTCGGCCCCTCATGTGTGCTTACCAATGTAACCAACCCCCGAAGCCAGGTGAACAGGCAGTCACTTTATGAAAAGACGCTCTTCAAGCGGGGAGCAACCATTGGTGCAAACGCAACCATTGTGTGTGGTATTACGATCGGCCGATACGCTTTTGTAGGAGCGGGAAGTGTGGTTACAAAAGATGTTCCTGATTACGCCCTGATGGTAGGAAATCCGGCACGACAAAAAGGTTGGATGAGCCGCCACGGGCATCTGCTCGGTGAACCTGATGATGAAGGTGTGATGGTGTGCCCGGAATCGGGATATCGTTACAAACTTGAAAACAGTATCGTAAAGTGCCTCGATTTGGATGAAGAGAGTTCACTGCCCGAAGATTTAAGCTACGGCAAAAAAACATACAGAGATTTTAAAATTTAAAGTTGAAGGTTTAAGATTGAAGGTAATAATTCGTTTTCCGACTTCCGACTTCCGACTTCCGACTTCTGTCTCCTGTCTCCTGTCTCCTGAACCCACCCAAATCTCAAAACGATCTATAAATAATGTCATCTGATTCCTTCATTCCTATTCTGAATCTAACACCGGAACTTGACCTTTTGAGAGATGAACTGGACCGGGCTTACCGTGAGGTGATGGATCACGGCAGGTTTATCATGGGTCCGGAGGTGAAACAGTTTGAAGAGAGTGTGGCGAAGTACGTCGGGGTAAAGCATGCAATTGGGGTAAATTCCGGAACGGATGCCCTGGTTATTGCGCTGCGTGCTGCCGGGATTGGCGAAGGCGATGAAGTGATCACCACCTCGTTCACTTTTTTTGCCACAACGGAATCGATCGATATGGTAGGAGCAACATCCGTTTTTGCCGATATCAATGAGTCTACGTTTAATATCGATCCTTCTGATATAGAGGAGAAAATTACGGAACGAACCAAGGCTATCCTTCCTGTTCATCTGTATGGCCGGCCGGCGGCGATGGCACGAATCATGGAGATCGCCGAACGGCACAACCTGATTGTGATTGAGGATTGTGCGCAGTCATTTGGAGCAGTTTATTCTGCTGATTGTACAGAGTGCGGTGGAAATTGTGATGCTTCCCGGAAAAAGATATTTGATGGTATACAGACCGGATCAATTGGCCATGCCGGCGCCTTTTCATTTTTCCCTTCGAAGAATCTTGGTGGTTTCGGTGATGGCGGGATGATTACCACCAACAGTGATGAGATGGCCGAACTATGCCGGAAACTGCGTGCACACGGATCATTGAAAAAATACCGGAATGAAGTGATGGGCTACAATTCCCGCCTTGATACACTCCAGGCAGCACTGTTAAATGTAAAGCTTCCGCACATTGATCGGTTTAATGAAAATCGAAGAGCTGCTGCAAGGCGGTATACAGATGCGTTTGCAGGCAGTACTGTAATCACACCACCGGCATTACCGGATGATGGTCATGTGTACCATCAATACACGATACGTGTTGCGGAAGGAAAACGAGATGAACTTGCCGGGTACTTGCAAAGGAATGACATCGGAAGCATGATCTACTACCCGATACCGTGTCATAAACTACCGGTCTATGAAGGGAAGTACGATGACCTCACTCTGCCTGTTACCAACAGATTGACGGATGAAGTTCTCAGCCTTCCTATCGGCCCGTTTTTGAGTGAAGAGGACCAGGAGAGGGTTATCAGGGCAGTGATGGAGTTTTCTACGAGTTAAGTGCCATCGCCAGGGTCGGTTTTGTAATCACAGTTTTTAATGTGTGGCATAAAAAGTGCATCTCTATCTCCAACGTGTCGTAGACACGACCGATATTACGCTGGATATGTACCGTACCTACGGCACTCAGGTTTGTTGGTGTCTTGTTATCCAGCGGAATGAATTCCTCTGTTACAAGATGGGGTGTGGCTCTGCCACTTGGTTTTTTGCGGATCTCTATGCATACTTTGATGGATTCTAAACAGCCTGCAACTTGGCTGGTACATATCCGGTAAGCTGACCCCAAAAAGAGTGCCATCGGCACGGCCGGTTTTGTACCCACAGATTTTAATCTTTGGCCTAAAAGCGGATCTCCAATCATGACGTGGCTTAGACACGACCGATATGTCTGTGGATATGTACCGTGCCTACGGCACTCAGGTTTGTTGGTAGCTTT
>JAFIES010000114.1 GCA_020832415.1 Balneolaceae bacterium
GAATCAGGAAAAATTAGAAATGTTGCTCTGCTTGGGCACTCGGGATCCGGTAAAACAACACTTGCAGAAACAATGATTTTCGAGTCGGGCACATCGCATAAAAGGGGACGAATTGAATCAAAAAACACATTTTCCGACCATTGGGAAATAGAAAAAGAGAAGCAAAAATCGATCTATGGTGCTCTGCTGCATCTGGATTGGAGAGGCACAAAAATTAATCTGCTTGATAATCCCGGGTCGAGTGATTTTTGGGGTCAGGTTTCAGAGTCATTTTATGTAGCTGATACAGCCATGTTTGTACTGAATAGTGAAGCAGGTGTGGAAGTAGGATCTGAAGCATTTTGGAAAGCCGCTGAGAGAGAAGGAATTCCATCTATGATTGTAGTGAATAAACTCGATAGTGATAAGTCGGATTTCCAAAACACCGTGGATATGGCAAAAGAACGATTTGGCCGCGGAGTGGTTGTTGTACAGTATCCTTATAGTGAAGGGGAAGATTTTCATGCCATTATTGATGTGTTGAAAATGACCATGTATGAATTTCCCGAAGATGGCGGCAGGCCGGATAAACTCCCGATCCCCGAATCGCAAAAAGCACAGGCAGAACTTCTGCATAATGAACTGGTTGAAACCATTGCCGAAAATGATGAAACCCTTCTGGATCTCTATTTTGAAAATGGCGAACTGGATGAATACCAAATGCGTGATGGCCTTCAAACAAGCCTGCTGAACAGGGATATTTTCCCGATATTTTGCGCCTGTGCATCTAAAAATATGGGAACCGGACGTATTCTCGGATTTCTCGGTAACGTGGCACCCTCACCGGTTGATCGCGAACTGATCCTTAAAAATGGAGATCCTTATAAACCGAGCCAGAGTGCTTCGCCTTCATTTTTTGTGTTCAGAACAAGTTCAGAACCGCACGTTGGGGATCTCACCTATTTCAAAGTCACCGGGGGTTCCATTAAACCGGGTATTGATTTAGAAAACAGGAGAACTTCCGATGGACTCAGAATTGGCTCACTCTATATCAATCAGGGCGCAAAAAGGTTTGAGGTACCCGAGGTAAATACGGGTGATCTTGCAGTGGCCGTAAAACTGAAGGATATGATTCCGGGTGATACCATTACGGAGAAAAACCAGAACCTTGAATTCTCACAAATTACCTACCCCACTACCACTATGAGAAGTGCGGTAAAACTAAAACAGGAGGGTGATGAGGATAAACTTGGAAGTGCACTGAATCAAATTCAAAAAGAAGATCCCTCTGCACGGATTGAACACAGCCAGGAACTTCAGCAGACCATTATCCACGGCCTTGGCGAAGAGCACCTGGCAGTGATCTTGCACCAGTTAAAAGAGCGGTTTAAGCTCGATGTGGAATTTATCAAACCGAGAATACCCTACAGAGAAACCATCACAAAACGTGTTGATACCCACTACAAGCACAAAAAACAGAGTGGTGGTGCCGGGCAGTATGCTGAAGTTTATATCTCTATTGAACCTTGGGAAGAAGGCATGCCGCAGCGGGACGACCTCAACGTGAGAGATGTGCAAGAAATTGAACTGGAGTGGGGCGGAAAACTCGTATTTCAAAACTGTATAGTTGGAGGTGTGATCGACAACCGATTTTTGCCTGCAATTCTGAAAGGTGTGATGGATAAAATGTCTACGGGTCCATTGAGTGGCTGCCGGGCAAGGGATATTCGTGTTTCCGTATATGATGGCAGCATGCACTCGGTTGATTCGAATGAGGCCGCATTTAAAACAGCCGGTTTAATGGCTTTTAAAGATGGGTTTTTGAAGGCATCGCCCCAGCTGATGGAGCCGCTGTACGAAATCGAAGTAACGTTGCCATCGGTCTATATGGGAGATGTTTTAAGTGATCTGAGCTCCCGGCGCGGACAAATTCTCGGAATGGATTCAGAAGGATCTATCCAGAAAATTAAAGCGATTGTGCCGCTGCAGGAACTGGATCAGTACACTACCCGGCTAAAATCGATGACACAGGGCAGTGCAAATTACTCACGTACATTCCATGAATATGGCCCTGTGCCTCACGACATTCAAAAACGTGTAATTGAGGAAACGCTCGCAGCAGAAGCTTCATGATTAACATTGCAATCCGTAAAGTGCGAAAACCATTGGTGAAATTTCAGCAATGAGTGAAAAAAAACGTGCCTGGAGTATCCGGGTCGATACAGGTGGCACCTTTACGGATTGCATTGGTTTGGACCCCGATGGCAATGTGCATACTGCCAAAGTTTTGAGTAACAGTTCACTTCGCGGTGAAATTCTTGGCCATCTCGGAGAAAGTCGCTATAAAATCAGCCGCCAGTGGGATGTGCCGGATAATTTTATCCGCGGTTTCAGGTTGAATCTGCTTAAGTCCGGGCAAAATGCCATGGTTCAATCTTTCGATTCGGCTGAAGGCGTAATGGAGCTGGGCAGTGAACTTGAAACCGGTGAAAATTTACCTCTCTCTTTTGAGGTGAATTCCGGTGAAGAGGCACCTGTATTAGCTGCCCGTCTGCTCACTAAAACCATTCCGGGTGAGAAATTGCCACCCATCAATTTGCGCCTTGCTACAACTCTAGGAACAAATGCACTGCTTGAGCGAAAAGGAGAGGAGCCATTGCTTTGTATCACAAAGGGTTTTGAAGATCTGCTTGAAATTGGCAATCAGCAGCGCAGTGATCTTTTCGCACTGGAAATATTTAAAAAACCACAGCTCTATTCACATGTATTCGGTATCGCTGAACGTGTGGATGCCTCGGGAAACATCCTGGAAACTTTTAATCCAGAGTCTATAAAAAAGGTTGCTCAAAAAGCTCGAAATGAGGGTGTAAAAACGGCTGCAGTAGTGTTGATGAACAGCCCAAAGAGTACTCTGCATGAAGAAACCATAAAAGAGCTGCTGCTTAATTCCGGGTTTGAGCATGTTTCAATATCAACCGAACTATCCAATGCGATTAAGATACTTCCACGAGCTGAAACCGCTGTTGTAAATGCTTATCTGGCTTCTGTTTTAGGCAATTATCTTCAATCAATAAAAAAATCGATACCGGAAGGCTCCATTCACGTGATGACGAGTGCCGGCGGCCTTGCTTCAATTGACAAGTTCCAGCCAAAAGAGAGCTTGTTAAGTGGTCCGGCCGGAGGTGTTGTTGGTGCTGTAACATCATCACAGGCTGAAGGATTTGATCAAGTTATCTCGTTTGATATGGGCGGTACAAGCACCGATGTTGCGCGCTATTCAGATGGGTATGAGTATGTTTTTGAGCATGTTGTTGGAGATGCTCACCTGGTCTCTCCGGCAGTACATATTGAAACTGTAGCCGCCGGGGGTGGATCCATCTGCTATTTTGATGGCCATAAACTTTGTGTTGGACCCGAAAGTGCCGGGGCATTTCCCGGGCCGGCCTGCTATGGTGCCGGTGGACCTCTTACAATTACAGATGTAAACGTGTTGCTTGGCCGGCTGAATCAAAAAAATTTCCATATTCCCATTTCAATTGCTGAATCCGAAAAAAAGCTCTCTGAAATTATGCAACAGCTCGAAGCAGTATTTGATGAAGCTCAAAACAGAGAGCAGATACTTGAGGGATTTTTAGCTATTGCGAATGAGAAAATGGCAGAAGCTATTCGAAAAATCACTGTTAAAAAAGGTCATGACATTTCCGGCTACACGCTTACTGCATTTGGTGGTGCGGGTGGTCAGCACGCTTGTGCCATTGCAAAACTTCTGAATATCAAACAGGTACTTATTCCTCCTTA
>JAFIES010000123.1 GCA_020832415.1 Balneolaceae bacterium
CGAGGGTGCTTTTTCCGAGGAATGAAGTCGCTCATCTGTTGCACGCGTAGCGATATATGAGTTTTCGACTTCGTCCCTCCTGAAATACGTCGGGACTGCGCTCTAACTGACGATTCTTTCTATATGTTATATCGAACTCACGTTTTTAGAAAGAAATTCCAAACAACAAAGCCACCGAATTACTCCTGAAAAGCCCCGGAAAATCGGGTATGGAATCGGTAAAATCCCTGTCATAACGCAGCTCCAGTTTCCATTGAAAGGCATTTTGGCTGCCATGTTTTATTCCCGCTGAAAGGACACTGCCAATCACAAAATCCTCCATAAATTCTGCTGTTTCGTCCGGCACGGTACCTGAGCTAAACTCAAATTCACCGATTCTGCGATCCACAAGGAAATCGAAACGCGACCCGATACCTACGTATGGCCGCCAGTGAGTTTTAGAGAAATGAACATTCAGCTGTGGTGTAATTGTGAGGTAATCCAGGCGGGTTCTTGCACTCACAGTTCGCAGGGCAGTGCCGTCTTCTGAAGTTTCAGTCTGCACTCTTTCAAATCCCCTTTGGTTTAATCCAAGATCCAGAAGCATTGAAATCCGTCCGGAAAACTGAACCTCTGCAAAGCCGGCAATATTTACTCCCCGAACACTCTCTATGCCTGTGTCATCATCAATAATCCAGGAGGAATTCACCCCACCTTTGAGACCGAATTTTATCTCCTGTCCAAAAGCATTCAAAGGAATGATGAGAGATAACATTACAAATAAAACAACAGCCTGTAGCCTCAGCATTTCGGAAGTTTTTAATTCGGATTTTCCTTCTGAAGTCCGCCATGTTTTGTCAGAACATCAGAATGGTTGTATTATCATGCCGGAAAAACTGCGCTTTCAGCCACAGGCTCCTGCCCTTCCGCGTACGCTTCAATCGGCAGACAGCTGCAAACCAGGTTTCGATCTCCGTATGCATCATCCACTCGGCTCACTGCCGGCCAGAATTTGTTAAATCTCAGTTGAGGAACCGGAAAAACTGCCTCTTCCCGTGTATAGGGCCTCTCCCACTCTTCGGCCAGAACAACCCGCATGGTATGGGGTGCGTGCTTCAGAACGTTACTCTCGGCATCGGCTTTTCCTTCTTCGATAGCCCGTATTTCATTGCGTATCCCAATCATGGCATCGCAAAAGCGATCAAGCTCCTCTTTTGATTCGCTCTCGGTCGGTTCAATCATCAGAGTACCCGGAACCGGGAACGACATGGTTGGAGCGTGAAATCCATAATCCATCAGGCGTTTTGCTAAATCTGTAGCTTCAATGCCTGCGCTTTGCTTAAATCCTCGCAGATCAACAATAAACTCATGAGCCGTTCGCCCGCCGCGCCCGGTGTAGAGAATCGGGTAGTGATCTTTGAGGCGGTCTTTCAAATAGTTGGCATTGAGGATAGCAATTTCCGTAGCCTTCTTAAGCCCATTTGCTCCCATCATACGGATGTAAGCGTGCGAAATCGTAAGAATACTTGCACTGCCCCATGGAGCTGATGCAATGGCATCAATCGCCTTTTCGCCGCCGGTTTCCACCACATCATGGCCCGGAAGAAACGGCTTCAGCTTTTCGTTCACACCGATAGGGCCCATGCCGGGTCCGCCGCCGCCGTGGGGAATACAAAATGTCTTATGCAGGTTCAGGTGGCACACATCCGCCCCGATTGCAGCAGGTGATGTCCACCCGATCTGAGCGTTCATGTTGGCGCCATCCATGTAAACAAGGCCGCCATGCTGATGAATCAGCTCACAAATTTCTTTGATATCCTCTTCAAAAACACCGTGGGTTGATGGATAGGTTACCATCAATGCTGCAAGTCTGTCGCTGTATTTCTCAACGGTTTGCCGCAAATCGTCAAGGTCGATATTTCCATTGTCGTCGCACTTGGTAACCACCACTTCCATGCCCGCCATAACAGCACTGGCCGGGTTGGTACCGTGTGCGGATGACGGCACAATTGTTACCGTTCTGCCCGTATCTCCGTTTGCCAGATGATACCCTCTGATGGTCATCAATCCGGCATACTCACCCTGTGCACCTGAGTTTGGCTGAAGGGATACCTTTGCAAACCCTGTAATTTCTGAGAGCCATGCATCCAGTTCATCAAACAAAATGTGATAACCTTCTGCCTGATCTTTCGGTACAAACGGATGAATTTTGCCAAATTCCGGCCAGGTCAGCGGAATCATTTCGGCTGTGGCGTTCAGTTTCATTGTGCATGAGCCGAGCGAAATCATAGAGTGGGTGAGATCCAGATCACGGTTTTCAAGTGTTTTTAAATAGCGAAGCATTTCGTGCTCTGAATGGAACTGATTGAATACCGGATGATCCAAATAGCTGCTCGTACGGGTTAACGCTTCAGGGAAATCTGCATCAACAGTGGCTGAGGCCTTTCGCACATCAAATGAACTCTCTTTGCCAAGAGCCTCTTCAAAAATGGATAGTACCAGCTCTACATCCTCCAATTCTTTGGCTTCATCAAAAGAGATACCGATGCTGTTTTCTGAATAGTTGAAATTAACACCCGCCTTGAGTGCAGCCTTGCGAACAGAGCTGATGTTGTCTGAAGAGAGTCCATCCAGTGTGACGGTATCGAAATATTGTTCATTCAAAATATTGAGGCCCAACTTTTCCAGTCCGGCAGCGGTAAGTTTTGTCAGTCCGTGTACTTTTAGCGCAATTCTTTTCAAACCTTCCGGCCCGTGATAAACGGCATAAAATCCGGAAATAACAGCCAGTAAAACCTGTGCTGTACAGATGTTTGATGTGGCTTTTTCTCGGCGAATGTGCTGTTCGCGAGTTTGCAGTGCCATTCTGAAAGCCGGGTTCCCTTCGGCATCCTTTGTAGCCCCGATGATGCGGCCGGGAATTTGTCTCTTGAACTCCTCGCTGGTTGCAAAATAGGCCGCGTGCGGACCTCCATAACCCATTGGCACGCCTAAGCGCTGTGTTGTTCCAACTACCACATCTGCGCCCATTTCACCCGGAGGTGTTAATAGAGTGAGACTCAGCAGATCGGCTGCTACCGTAACAAAGAGATCATTTTCATGTGCGGCTGCTATCAATCCTGAAAAATCGTTAACTGTGCCATGCGTATCAGGATATTGTAATAAAATTCCGAACAGACTTGAATCCGTTACATCCAGTTCTGAAGGATTACCAACCATCAGATTGATTTCGAGGGGCTCCATTCTGCTTTTAATAACAGAGAGCGTTTGAGGATGGCAATTTTCTGAAACAAAATAGGTGTTTGCCTCCTTTCGCTTTTTACCTTTCCGACGGCCATGCAACATGGTGATGGCTTCTGCCGCTGCTGTGCCCTCATCAAGTAGCGATGCGTTGGCAATTTCCATGCCTGTAAGGTCTGAAACCATTGTCTGGAAATTGATCAGCGCCTCAAGCCGACCCTGAGCAATTTCCGCCTGATACGGTGTATAGGCAGTGTACCAGCCCGGATTTTCCAAAACATTTCTGAGGATCACATTGGGTGTACGGGTTTCATAATAACCCATACCGATAAACGATTTATATACCTTATTTTTGGATGCTATCTCATTCCGCAGATGATTCAGATACTCATCCTCACTGAGGGCATCCGGCAGCTGAAGCGGATTTTTCAGACGAATCTTTTGAGGGATTGTCTCTCCCAAAAGTTGTTCAACAGAAGCGGCACCACAATAGGATAACATTTCGGATACTTGTGCTTCATCCGGGCCTATGTGCCTGTTTTCAAATTTCTCTTTGGCGAACTCAATACTCATAAAAAACGATTCTTTGGATTGGATTTTCTGACTTAACAAAAAGCAGTTCTCAACTGTTCAGAAGGGCTCTAAAAAATGCATGATTTTTATCAAATTTTGAGCCGTAAAAAGATAAGATTTTTTATTTGAATTGACATGTTTCAACCCAATTCTTTTCAACTGCTGATCCAATACAGACAGACAAATATTTGTCTATACTAAATATTCATTTCTCATTAGCTAAATCTGTATATTTAGTGCTTAAAAAGTAATATAATTGACTTAAGTTCGATATTGAGTGAATCATTACGGCTGAATGCTTCTTATTGAGTTTGTCCTCTTTAAAGGTTCTGCAGTACATACATCATTTTGTAGTTTTCGACTTCGTCCCGATTGAAAAGCATCGGGACTGCGCTCAAACTGACGCTTCTTAATTAATTCTCAACGAACTTAGTTTAACAAAGAAAAAAGCAGTTTTACATATTATGGGTGAAGTAAGTATTTCAGCCTGGTTCCTCGATTTGCATCCTGTTTGGCAGGCATTTTTAGCCGGCACACTTTGCTGGATTACCACCGCTATTGGTGCCGGTGTTGTATTCATGAAAAAAAATGTAAGCCGAAAATTTCTTGATGCTGCGCTGGGATTTGCCGCCGGTGTAATGATTGCTGCTTCCATTTGGTCATTATTGGAACCATCCATGGATATGGCAGAATCCCTCGGTTTGATAAAATGGATGCCGGCTACTTTTGGTTTTATTTTGGGTGCAGTCTGTATTCGCCTTGCCGATGCATACGTACCACACCTGCACCTTGGCCTTCCTCGTGATGAAGCGGAAGGGTTGAGTACAAAATGGAGAAGAGCCACCCTGCTTGTTATGGCCATCACACTGCATAATATTCCCGAAGGCCTGGCTGTGGGCGTGCTGTTTGGCGCCGCTGCAGCAGGAATTGATCCTACCGGTACAGCTACTGTAATGGGAGCCGTTGTGCTTGCCATTGGTATCAGTATTCAAAACCTGCCGGAGGGTATGGCCGTATCCATGCCGCTGCGTGGCGAAGGTGTTTCGAGATGGCTCAGCTTTAATTACGGCCAGCTATCAGGCCTTGTAAACCCTCCATCTGCGGTAATTGGTGCTCTCGCCGTTATCTTTATCCAGCCAATTCTTCCGTATGCTCTCGGTTTTGCTGCAGGAGCAATGATATTTGTTGTGGTTGAAGAGCTGATACCAACTTCTCAGCGCGCCGGTAACACCGACATTGCCACAATGGGAACCATTATTGGATTTTGTGTGATGATGGTTCTCGACATTACTTTGGGGTAAATCAACCGGTTTTTTAGAAAGATTTTTCCAATTTCGATTTTAAACCTCTCTGATTTCCACGGATAAATACCGCCCGGCAAATTGCGCGAAATAGTGCTTTTTCCTTCAACAAAAAGCCTGTATTTTTGAACTGACAAATCTCGTTCATCACCCCATAACATTGCAAACAAGCGCTTCCAAAAATAATATGAGCACAAAAACATCTGTTCAAGCAAAAGGCTATTACAAAGAACCCGGCCCTCAATTTGACAAGGAATCTCCATTCGAATCTATGATGCAGCGATTCCGTTTTGCTGCAGAAATTCTAAACCTTGATGACGGCCTGTTTCAATACCTGGCAAGTCCTGTTAAACAGGTTACAGTTTCAATTCCTGTGGTGATGGATACAGGGAAAATTGAAGTGTTTGAAGGATATCGGGTAATACATGATAATGTACTGGGCCCATCCAAAGGCGGTATCCGCTTCACTCCCGATGTAAATCTCGAAGAAGTAAAAGCACTTGCCGCCTGGATGACATGGAAGTGTGCCGTGGTAAACGTACCATTTGGAGGGGCGAAAGGCGGTGTACGTGTCAATCCACATGAGCTCTCCATATCAGAGCTGGAGCGCCTTACCCGGCGATACACAGCAAATATGCTTGGAATCTTCGGGCCCGACAGAGATATCCCCGCACCTGATATGAACACGAATGAGCAGATTATGGCGTGGATAATGGATACCTATAGCATGAACTCGCAGCGAACGGAAACTGCAGTAGTAACCGGCAAGCCAATTATTCTTGGAGGCTCCCAGGGAAGAAAAGAGGCCACCGGCCGCGGAGTGGTAACTGTAACACTTGCCGCACTCAGTAAAATGGGCATCATGCCAAATAAGGTGTCTGTAGCCGTTCAGGGTTTTGGAAATGTAGGCTCTGTTTCTGCTCAGCTGATGTACGAACAAGGCTCCTCAATTATTGCAGTCAGTGATATTTCGGGTGGTTATTACAACAAAAAAGGCATCAACATACCGGAAGCTATTCAGTATATCAGAGAAAATAATAACAGCCTTGAAGGGTTTAAAGGAGCAGAAAAAATATCAAATGAAGAACTTCTCGAGCTTGACTGCGATGTATTGATTCCGGCCGCGAAAGAGGATCAGATCAGCAGGCATAATGCCGATCGTATCAAGGCGAAAATAATTGCTGAAGGAGCAAATGGCCCTGTAACAGCCAACGCCGATGCCATGCTCGATGAAAAAGGAATTATGGTAATACCTGATATTCTTGCAAATGCGGGTGGTGTAACCGTTTCCTATTTTGAGTGGGTGCAAGACAGACAAGGCTATTTCTGGACGGAAGAGCGTGTTAACAGGCGCTTAAACCGAATGATGCGGGATGCCTTTGACAATGTCTATAGCGTTAGTGAAAAATATAAGATAACTTTACGCCAGGCTGCTTACGTTTACGCGATTGATAAAGTAGCTACCACGTTAAAAATGCGTGGCATCTACGCTTAAATTTTATCTCAAATTACTTCAATGTCAGACAACATTTTTCGACTCTCACTAAAATCGACTTATGAAGAGTCGGAAAGAGTACCTGATTTTGTATCAGACATTCAGGAAAAAATCAATCTTGAAGAGGATACAACAGCCAGTTTGATGTTGCTTCTCAGCGAGGCAGCCACGAATGCCATTGTTCACGGTAACAAATTGGATGAGTCAAAAACAGTTACTATTGAAGTAATTATTCAATCAGACAAAGTTATATCTACAGTTCATGATCAGGGAGAGGGCTTTAAACCTGAAAACATCAAAGATCCACTTGCAGAAGAAAATCTAATGAAAGCAGGGGGCAGAGGAATATTTCTGATAAATGAGATTTCCGATTCCGTAACCTACTCCGATAACGGCAGAAAAATCGAATTTACCCTTTCAAGAACCGGGTAATTATCTAACTTTTGGTTCGATGCTATTGTGTGAAGAGAGCGCCAAGATCTCCGCTTAACTGAAGCAGATTTGTTTCTGCCACTTTCGCATCGAAAAGCACGTTAATCAGCCTGTTTTCTGCCTGAAGAAATGTTCGCTGTGCCTCTCTGAATTCAAGTGAGCTGATGGTTCCCAGCCGAAAGCGTTCGAGTGCTATATCCAGTGTTTCCTGGGCATTTTCGAAATTGTCTCTCTCCAGATCCACAAGTTCGAGTGCATTTTCGTATGATCGGTAAATCGCAGCAAAATCGGATTCCAGCCGTAATTTTTGCATCTCATACGTAATCTCTGCATTCTTTTGATTGATCTGTGCATTCTGAACCCGCCTGTTCTGGTTAAATCCATCAAACAGATTTACCCTTGCAGTGAGGCCAATAGAGAAACCGGTGGTTTCGTTAAAACGGATAAAACCGCCATCATTTTCGCTGCGATTGAAGCTGTAGCCGGTATTCAGTGAAATTTCGGGATATCGTTCTGCACGTATTTCCCGGATTTCAAGTCTGCTGATATCTTTTTGAAGCCTCGAGATGGTCAGTTCTGTATTCTCATTTACCAGCCTCTGGTAAAGATCATCACGAACCAGCCCGCGATTAATGTTAATTTCAGAGGTAACATCAAACATCTCCTCCGGATCTCTGGATAGCAGCTCATTTAACACAATCTTTGCCTCGGTAAGCTGATTTGTTTCGCGAATGTAGGCAGCCCTGTCTGCATTTAAATCTGATCGTGCCTGCAGGAGATCGTACCGAGAGCCGGACCCTAAATCGAGCTTGGTCTCTTCAATTTCAATTCTCTCTTCAGATACTTCGATGTTGTTGGCAAGAATTTTTAACTGCTCGTTGATCCGCACGATGTTGTAGTAAGCGAGTGATATTTGAGCAACCAATGCCTCCATGTCAAAACGAAGTTCTTGATTTGTCACATCCCGAAGTACTCCCAGCCGATCGTACGTACTGAACATTTGCAAACCATCGAACAGAGTCCAGTCGAGATTGACGGCAGCGTTGGTTTGGCTGCTGCGCGCCCCGGTAGTAGATCGTGCTTCACCACCGGCTTCAAATTCGCTGTCCTCAACTCTTTCTGTATGAGAAGTGGAGAGACTGATGACGGGCAGAAAACCGGCATTGCCGAGTGTACGGTTGTTGTCAGCAATTTCAGCAAAGTTTTTCGACAACTGAATCCCGTAATTGTTTTCGAGGCCTATCTCAATGGCTTCATCAATAGTGAGCATCTGCTGAGCTTGTACACTTACAGATGAGATAACCATCAAAATAATGAGTGCAAATATACCGGAGTAAAATTTCATCATACGGATGCTACTTCAAGTTCTTTATCGGCTTTTTGAGCCCGTTCAGCAATCTCTTTTTTGATACTCTTATCAGAAGCCAGGTAACTGTACACGGCCGGAATTACGTAAAGAGTAAGGAAACTACCAATCAGCAAACCGCCAATTACAGCGATACCCATGGATGTTCTGCTCTCGGCGCCGGCACCCAGTGCAAGGGCAATTGGCAAAATACCAAGTATTGTAGATATCGAGGTCATCAGAATCGGGCGAAAACGGACGGACGCTGCATCCATAATTGAGTCCATCACACTCATCCCCTGACCCTGCCGCTGGTTGGCAAATTCCACAATCAGAATACCGTTCTTTGCAATCAAACCGATAAGCATAATCGCCCCAATCTGGCTGAATATGTTGAGGCTTTGATTGAAGTACCAGAGAGAAACAAGCGTTCCCAAAATGGCAAGCGGTACGGTAAAGAGAATGATAAACGGATCTCTGAAGCTCTCAAATTGAGCCGCGAGTACCAGGTAGATCAATATATTTGCAAGTATAAAAATAAAGAGCAGACTGGCGGCACTTTCAGCAAAATCGCGCGATGGCCCTGCAAGATCTGTAATTACAGTTTCAGGCAGAATTTCTGCCGCAATTTCATTCATGGCATCAATTCCATCACCGATGGTGTATCCCGGTGCAAGGCCTGCCGAGACGGTTGCCGAACTGAACCGGTTGAACCGGAAAAGCTGCGGTGGCGCACTTGTTTCGGATAGTGAAATCAGGTTATCAAGCTGAATGAGCTGATCTCTGTTATTTCTAACGTAGATGGTTCTGAGGTCGAGCGGAGCATTTCTGAATTGTCTCTCCATCTGGCCGATGACTTCATACTGCTTTCCATCCATAATGAAAAAACCGAATCGACTTCCGGATAACGATAATTGCAGGGTTTGTGCGATATCACGTACAGATACCCCAAGGGATCTGGCCCGGTTTCTGTCGATTTCAACGCGTAATTCAGGCTGATTAAATTTCAGGTTTACATCAGCAAAAGAGAATGTTGGATGTTGGTTAGCCGCTCTTAAAAAATCAGGCAGAACTTCCTCAAGCTGATCCAGCGTCTGTGCCTGCAGCACATATTGAACAGGCAAACCTCCTCCCCTGCCCCCAATCGATTGAGGCTGTGCAACAAAAGTCTGAGCACCGGACAAGTTTCCAAGGATTCCTGTCAGCTGATCGGCAATTTCCTGCTGTGAGCGATCACGTTCTCTTTGATCTACAAGAGTTACAAACCCAAATGCAGAATTAACCGATCCTGCAGCACCAAATCCGGGAGATGTCACAGTGTTCATAGCGAAAAGCTCCGGTACATTCTCCCGTACCTCAGCAATCATTCTGTCCACATAATTGTCCATGTACTCAAATGAGGCTCCCTCAGGGGCCGTAGCAACAACTCTCATTTGTCCCCTGTCTTCCATCGGGGCAAGTTCCTGCGGAAGATTTATAAACAGGAGATAGATCAAACCACTTGAAAAAATCAGAATAACAAAGGCCATCCATCGTACTTTCATAAATGATTCAAGAGATGATTTATAAATATTATTCAGCCAGACAAAGAATGGCTCTGTCATCTCATAAAATCGATTCTTCTCTGCACCTTTCGACAGAATTTTAGTTGCAAGCATTGGCGTAAGTGTAAGTGCCACAAACGATGATATTATGACCGCTCCTGCAATTACAACTCCAAATTCACGGAATAATCTCCCTGTGGTTCCGCCAAGAAAAAGAATGGGCATAAATACGGAAACCAGTGCAAGTGACGTAGCCACAACGGCAAAGAAAATCTCCTTTGCACCCAATATTCCGGCCTCTATGGTTGGCAGGCCCTGCTCCATTTTTGCATAAATATTCTCAAGAACTACAATGGCATCATCCACCACAAGCCCGATGGCCAGTACAATGGCAAGCATGGTGAGAACATTGATGGAAAACCCTGCAACATACATGATGAAAAAGGCACCAATCAACGCGATGGGAATTACAATAATCGGAATCAGAGTGGTGCGCCAATCCCTCAGAAAGAGAAATATCACTGCAATAACCAGCGCAAGCGCAATGAATACAGTCTGCTGCACCTCGTTTACGGATTGCTGTATATACTCGGTCGTGTTAAAACCAACAGCTACGTTAATATCTTCGGGCAGATCCCGTTCAATTCTGTCGAGGCGAACAAAAAGTTCTTCGGCAATGCTAAGCTGATTTGATCCCGGCAGCGGTATAGCCACTACCCCTACCATCGGAATACCATCTCTTTTTAAAACCGTTCTCTGATTTTGAGCCCCAAGCTCTGCATAGCCAATATCCCCAAATCGAATGGTTCGCCCCTGATCTTCACTGATAATCAGTTCATTAAATTCTTGCGGTGTGGTCAGGCGTCCCATAGTTCGAACGGACAGCTCCGTCACCATCCCTTCAATACGCCCTGATGGCAGCTCAACATTTTCTCTGTCGAGTGCCTGCTGAATATCCAGTGGGGTGAGCCTGTATGCTGCCAGTTTCAGCGGATCCATCCACAATCGCATGGAATACTGGCGCGATCCCCAAATACGTATTTCACTTACGCCGGGAATGGTTTGCAGCTGCTCTTTGAAAATATTTTCAGCAACCTGGGTAAGTTCAAGCAGATTCCTGCGGTCGCTGTTTACATTCAGAAATACAATTGGGGAGGAATCAGCATCCGCTTTAGTAACCGTGGGTGGGTCGGCATCCGGCGGGAGACTTCGCTGGGCTCTTGAAACCCTGTCGCGAACATCATTTGCGGCCGCTTCGAGGTCTATCTCCAGATCGAACTCAACTGTTATGGTGCTCTGACCATCGCGGCTGACCGATGTGAGGGTTCGAATCCCGGCAATACCGTTTACCGATTCTTCAAGAGGTTCTGTAATCTGTGATTCGATTACATCAGCATTCGCACCAACATAGGAAGTGCTTACAGTTACGATTGGCGGATCAACAGACGGGTACTCTCTCACACCAAGATAGAAGAACGAGATCACACCGAAGAGCACAATCACAATCGACATTACAGACGCCAGTACCGGCCGGCGGATACTAAGTGAGGATAAACGACTCATAACTCATTAGATTTTTTAAGGTCAGTCAATTCAACTTCCATCCCCGGCCTTACCTGTAGTAAACCTGTTGTGAGTATGATGTCACCGTGGGAAACTCCCTCAATAACCTGAACCTTATCGCTGGTTCTTATCCCTGTTCTGATGCGCGACTCTTCAACCTTTCCATCTCTGTAAACAAAAACTTTTTGAGCGTTCAACTCCGGCACAATGGCGATAGTTGGAAGCATCAGTGCATCATCAATCTGGTCGAGTATGAGCACGATGTTTGCAAATGCGCCGGGATAGAGTGTTTGATCCCTGTTATCACTTAGAGCACGAATTTGAAGGGTTCGGGTTTCCGGATCAACGCGTGGTTCGATAGCGTAAACTTCTCCAACAAATGTAGAGTCAACCCCCTGAACTGAAAAATTAATTTGATCACCAACCTGTACCCTTGGTATATATCGTTCAGGAATTGAAAAATCTATTTTTACCGGATCGACCTCCTGAAGTGATGCAATTCTTGTGGCAGATGTTATGTAGGAGCCCCGGCTGATATATTTCAGGCCGATAATGCCTGAGAATGGAGCAAGAACTTCGGTTTTCTCAATTTGAGCATCAATCAGCAGCAGCTCTGCCCGAAGTACATTCACTTCGTTCAGGGTGGCGTCATAATCATCCTGGCTGATTCCGCCTCTTTCAAGCAATCGCCGCTGGCGTTCTTCACGCTGCTCTGCAAGATTAAGCCTGTAGGTTGCTCTCTGCTTTTGTGCCTGTAGTTCGCTGTCGTTAATTTTTACAAGCAGATCGCCCCTCTCCACTTCTCTGCCTTCCTCGAAGAAAATATCTGTTATGATTCCGCTGGCTTCTGCGGTAAGTTCCACAAGCTCATTTGCCTGCACTGTTCCGCTGGAATAGATCCGGTCTTCAATCGTCTCGTAGTCCAGTTTCACAGCTTCAACCTGCAGGGTTCTGTTTGATTGATTTCCACTTTGATCGCCGGAGTCTGCCGGGGAACTAAAAAGCGGCTGCACTTTTGGATAAGCAAGTGCTCCAAACACGATTAGAACGATGGTAACTGTAATGATGCGTTTCGTAACTCTACCCATTTTGGTTGATGATGTTAAATCTAGTATACTGAATCAGCTAACGAACAAACATAAGAGTTAGTTCTGTATAATAATTTCTCTCTATGTAAAATATTGTTGCACAATAAATGTGCAAGAAATCTCTTCACTTTTCTTTGCTCACCGCAAAAAATATACCACCGTTGGTAAGGGCCAAAAAAAAGGCGATGGGTAGCCCACCGCCTGTATAAATTCGAAAAATGTTAACGCTTAGACTAACTGTGCGTCCAGCTGTTTTTTGATGTGCGTTTTTGGAACAGCACCAATAATCTGATCCACAACTTCACCGTCCTTAAAAATCATTAAAGCCGGGATGCTTCGGATTCCATACTTAACGGATACTTCGGGGTTGTGATCAACATTTACCTTACCAACTTTCACTTTGCCATCATACTCACCGGCAAGCTCGTCAACAATGGGACCAACCATTCTGCAAGGACCGCACCACTCCGCCCAAAAATCAACCAATACGGGTGTGCTGGACTTTTCTACTTCTTCTGAAAAATTACTGTCTGTGAATTCTACTGTGTTACTCATGATTCTATATGTTTAATTAAATTTCCAATAATATCAGGAATATTTTTCGAACAAACACATATCAATAAATTATCAATTCGATTGTGTTTTGTTATATGGGAATGCAGATGTACGGATTTGCACATGCGTTATATTCACTCCATCGCATTTCATTTTTGTCAGAAGATTGTTTCAAGCTGATTGACCTATCCGAAACATAACACTTATAGCTATCCGGATTTATTATTGAATTAGCGCCTCAATTTTTTCCGGCTGTCCGGTATCCTCGTAAAAACGTGTTACTCTGCCTAAAGCATCTCTGGTTTCGTGGTTATCATCTCCAAAAAGATCTCTGATTATTTGATATCCTTTCAGATAATACTCTTCTGCTTTTCCATTTTCGCCGGTTAATTTATGCACGTAGGCAATGGAAAGGGTAGTATAAACCGGTTCGGGATGATTTTCACCGTAAACATCGATTTCGATTTGAAGAGCCCGGTGGAAATATTCAAGAGCCAAATCATATTTTTCCTTGTTACGGAGAGTGGCTGCAATATTTACATACGACATAGCCACCTGATGACTTTCGCTTCCATAGAGTTCCATTCTACGGGCGAGCGATACCCGATGAAGTTCCTTTGCCTCGGTATATTTTCCCTGGTTGTCGAGACTATTAGCCAGATTGTTAATGATCGTCGGAATAAACGGGTGATCATCATCAAAAAAATCTGTATAAATTTGCAGGGCTTCACGAGATAATTGTTCGACTTGCTGATACTCATCCTGGTCAGACAGAAAATTAGAATATCGAATCAGGGTATTTGCAGTAAGTGGATGATGATTGCCCATAATTTCCCTGGCTGTTTCAACACTCTGGATGAGATATCTTTCGGCTTGTTCGGTGTTTCCCATACGGGAATGTGCAGTCCCCAGGTTTGCCAGATAGTTGATTATCCGCGGATGATCGCCACCCAGGTTCGTTTGTATATACGATACAGCATCCTGGAAAAGTTCTGCGGCTTCCTCATGTCGGGCGTTGGTTAGGAATATCAAACCAAGACTGCTTTTAAGTGATGCGGCCTCCATGGCATTATCGGGATTATCTGAACTTTGTTCTTCATAAATAGCAAGGGCTTCGCTGTACAATTCTTCGGCCTTCTGAAAGTTGCCCTGATTTTGATTCAAAAAGCCCAAAAGCTGAAGCGTTGATGCAATGTCGGGGTGATCCTGGCGAAGATTGGCACGCCGGATACGTATAGCGGCCGAAAGACTGGAATCGGCAGCTTCGAGGTTCCCATTCTGTATATGAATATTCCCCATATAATGGTAATTGACACTGAAGGAAAGGTGATCTTCCGGATAGATTTGGCGTTTATAACTCTCAGACCGGGAGAACATCTCTTCGGATTTTCGAAAATCCCATAAGTTATAATAGGCTGTTCCCAAAATATCAAGCATCTCTGCAAGTAGCTCTGGATTACCGGTAAGTTCGGTTTCAATTTGTTCGGCACCCCGTTCAAGCATGGTGAAGGCGGTCAGCGTATCGCCCCGGGAGACCTGCGGGTCGGTGACTTCAAACAATCCCTGCAGAAATGAAGCTACTTGCCGGGAGGTATCCGCTTCTTTTTGTGCGCGGTCGCGTTCTGTGGCTGCCACCTGGTATTGCCAGGCAAATGCTGTAATGCCCGAAATCAGAATTACCAAAATGGTTGCTGCTGCAAACACGCCCACTCTATGGCGTTTTATAAACTTTCCGGCTCTGTATGCCCTTGTGCCGGGAGATGCCGTAACCGGCCGGTGATTCAGGTAGCTTTGAATGTCATCAGCTAACTGTTCAGCCGTTTCATAACGCTGATCCGGATCTGCAGAGAGTGCTTTTAAACAGATATTGTCAAGATCGCCAGACACTCTTTTCCGGAAGCCCCGGTATTCTTCACTGTTTGCTGCATCACCGGGAGGCGCGGGAACAGTTGAGCGTATCATCTTCGAAAACTCCGGTATTGTACGTCCGTTTAACTGATAAGGCAGAACGCCCGAAAGAAGCTCATACAAAATGACACCCATCGAGTAGATGTCGGAGGAAGTGGTTACAGGTTTTCCCTCAAGTTGCTCAGGACTGGCGTAGAGGGTGGTTAGGGCTCGAATCGATTCCTCCTTGCTATGAGCTGGGTCAACCAGCCTGGCAACACCAAAATCGAGCAGCTTTATCTGTGGAGGGCCATCAGAATCGGTCACCAGAATATTATCCGGTTTCAGGTCACTATGAACAACAAGGTTTTTATGGGCGTACTGAACGGCCGAGACAATCATTAGAAAAAGCCGTAATCGTTCATTTAAGTCGGGCTTTTTTTCCCTGCAATAAACACTGATCGGTATTCCTTCCACATAATCCATTGCAAACCAGGGGCGCCCCTGACTGGTGATGCCTCCGTCAGTTAGATTGGTGATATTCTGATGCTTCAATCTGGCCAATATGCTGCGTTCACGCTCAAACCGTTTGTGAAACTCATCCGAATCCATTCCAAGCTTAATCAGTTTTAATGCCACCTGCTGATCAAAGCCACCCTCTACCCGTTTCGCCAGGAACACATTACCCATTCCTCCGGATCCAATCAGGCGGGTAATTTCGTAGGGGCCAATTCGAATACCTTCTTGAGGGATAATATCCGTAAGACTAAATTTTTCAAGAGCGTAACCATCAATCAGTGATGTTTTTACTGCATCAGCCTGCAACAGAGAGAGAAGTTCATCATAAAGAAAAGGATCCTCAGTTTTCACTGATTCCATGCGTTCCTGACGTGTATCAGGATCAAGATCTACAATCTCTTTGAAAAGGGTTTGTACCCGGTTCCACTGCTCGGCATTCATGGTGTTTGTTTTAGGTTTTAAAAGTTCGCCACTGGAAAAGAACAGAGCAACCTGCAAGTTCTTGTATTCTTAACGCGCAAAAATCGATCGAAAATGGCGAACGATTCAAAAAAAATCGTTACATCCGAAATCGACTCATTTTTTGAACGCGTAAGCGCACCGAGCGTTAGCAATTCCCATGAAATGAAATCACAAAATCATTAAATGAATCCTTCGATCTGCAAAACGTTATCAGCATTTCATTTCAAGATTTCTGATTTAGCGATGTAATGATTTCCGATCTGTTGCATTATTACGATTACTCGCGGTTTGAACACTTTTATAAAAAATTGCCACCAATTCATCGCACTCTGAAAGTGCTTCATGTATTGGTGATTCAGAATGGTAATACCTGGTTCGTTTGATAATTTTTAAACAATTCAGTGATTCTCTGAGCTCTTTAAGAACAACACTCATCTTATGGACAAAATCTTTCGTTGATTCAGCACCTTGTGTTTCTCCATAATTTAAGGCAGGTGAAGTACAGGATCTGACTAATTGATTGGCAAGATGATTTGCAAATTTATTGTTTGGCATTCTATTAATAATTTCAGCTGAAATAACTGCAAATTCTATTAACCTTTCCTCAAGTTCTTTTCGGTTCATAATCTTTCATTTTGTTTGTGTTTATAAATATGAACCAAAAGCGCCGGTTTGCTTACAGTTTTATTTAAAAAAATCGATAAATCAAAAATCGCTAAATGAATCCTTCAATCCGCCCATGTTCTCAGCATTTGATTTCACGATTTTTGATTTATCGATGTAATGATTTCTGATCTTTATCACTGATATAATTACTCGCGGGTTGAACAATTTCATGATAAATCACCACCGATTCATCAAATTCTGAAAGTGCATCATGCATTGGTGATTAAATAAATCACTAAATCCGAAATCGAAAATCTCAAAATCATTAAATAAAAAAAACACCGGTAAAGTGGTTTCTACTCAAAACTTGATGTAACGATTTCGGATTTAGTGATGTAATGATTTCCGATCGTAAAGGTCACCTCATCTCGCGTTTCAGCCAAGCTCGTGCCACGCGCCAATCGTATCGTACGGAGTGTTCGGTACCGCCCAGTACATTCGCAATTTCCTTATAGTTCATACCACCGAAAAAACGGTACTGCACAACTTTCGCCTGGCGTTCATCCAGTTTCTCAAGTTTTACGAGTGCATCATCCAGGTCTATCATCTCCGAAAGCTTTGCATCATAAGGCGCCATACCATCGGTAAAGGTAACAGAAGGCTCATTTCCGCCACGTTTTTCAGCACTCTTTTTTCGTGCATAGCTGATCAGAATCCGTCGCATGGCAAGGGCTGCAATGGCCAAAAAATGGTTTCGATTCTGGAAACTGGCTTTCTCCTGATCCACCATCTTCAGGTAAGCTTCATGAACCAGAGCAGTGGTCTGAAGGGTATGCCCCACCCGTTCCCTTCGCAGTTGATAGTGAGCTTCATTACGAAGATTTTCATAGATCAAAGGATAGATCTGTTCTATCAACCCGGAATCGTCCTCCTTCAAACGATTAAGTAGCTGTGTAATATCATTGTTGTCCATTCGAAAAAGCTTAGATAGCTATCTAAAATACACTTCTGATTAAATGTAATTGAATCAACCTTTATCTACAATTATTTGCAATCATTTTGTTTACCACATAATGAAAGATCAAATGATTTATTGATTTCAGATATCTACATGCTCTCTTTTAGAAAGGTTTAAAAAAAGATCGCCGCTTAGCCCGCCTGTTTACGCGATAAGAGTCAGAACTATAATCAAAACGTAACATGTACTTGTAATGGATAACTTTACTCTAAAAACAATAAATCGCAACGTATCTACACATTGCATAACACTCACATTCATATTCTGTTTCATCATATCTGTTGTTGCATCTTCAGAAGCTGTGGCACAGCAACAAGAACGGCAGTCACTTTCTCTTTCTTTAGGGGCATCGGTTGGTTATGCACCGATTCTTACCTATGGCATCAATGAAGATACGGGCATGTTGATAAACCTGTTCGGCGATTTGAGGCATCGACAAATCATCGGGCAGCTCAAATTCTCCTACGCACTGTCCGAAACAATCGGGGACTTAAATTTTGATGAAGGGTATGGTTTTTTTGGATCACTCGGATATATCGCATCTATCAGTGAACATGCAGAGATCCCGTTCATGCTGACCGGCGGGGCTTCATACATTACATACAGTTCAACCAGTTCCAATTCGTTTTTTGATGTTAGTACACAGTTTGGCATAACGATTTCTCCTTTTTATCAACTGAATGAACAATTCTCAATCTACAGTGCCTTTCGATACCTGAAAGGTATTGATAGCGAAAACCGGGACGATGCCATTGACTTGATGGACATATCTCTGGGCTTGAGACTAACACTTTAGTAAAAACTTTATCCACCGGTTTACCGGTAACAGGATTTTTTGCGCGTATAGAAACAGAAACAGAATTGTCTGTTACTATACCAACCGAAAACAAATAAATATAATCATGACTAAAACGAAAATGGTACAATCAAAATGTTTGAACATAACAGGAATTTTGGCAATGCTGGTAGGCTTCTTTTTTTTGAACACGGCTTGCACAAATACAAGTACAGGTGCCGAAGAAGAAGAGGTAGAGATTATTGAGGATCAGATTCTCAGGCTTACCGGAGCAGCACCCGGTTACAATGAGGGAGACCTCCGTTATACCCGCTTTGCAACCACAGATCTGAACGCCCAGCGAATGCGTGTAAGAACCACTGTAAATGTTTCTGCGGCAGGTGAAACGCAACAGGCAGTGGCAAGAGGGTATGCACAGTTTACTGCCAGAACAACTCAAGCATCGCTTTTTGCGGATATTAACTGGAGGGGTACTATGCTCTCAGCAATTAACTTGTCGGCAAAAACTCAAATGATCGTTCGGCTGCGCGTTCGTGAAATAACTCCAACCGGCGGTAATGGCCCTGTTCTGTTTACTGAAACACTGGAAAGTGACGGCATAGGAAGCGGACTGAAAGCCCTGGAAACACTGACAGTGAACGACAGTGTCAGCGAATCGTATCAGATGAATCTGAAAAAAGGTCAGCAGTACCGGGTGGAGGTAGAACTGGAATGCAATCTGCGTGTTGATATTA
>JAFIES010000125.1 GCA_020832415.1 Balneolaceae bacterium
TGGAACATGGAAAAAACCTACCTTCACCTGAAGAAATGGTTTGCAAAGAAAGTAACTTTAATTCAAATTTAACCTATAACTATAACCAATCTGTTTTGTCCAGTTTATAGGGGGTCGGTACAACATGCGGAAGTATTAGTATTTGGTTTTTGTATGTTTGGTTTAGTTTAAACGAGACCAATCCCCCTCCGATAAAGCTTTAGAGTACAAAATCAGCCCCAACTGAACTAGTTTTCGATTTACACTCATTTGGGGTTACTTTTGAAAGCTTTATTTATCCATAGCAATCTATGCTTTTCAAATCATCAACAGTCTTCTCACTTTGTGCTTTGTGAAAAACCTGAAAATTGATTCGATATTTAGGATGTGAGTAGCAATTAACTACCTGAAGTTACTAACTGTGTATCAATCCAGGCGAGACGTCGGTTCACAAGGTTTAGTAAATTTTGGGTTCTGATATTTGTTGAATCCGATTCAAGTGCAGATTCCAAAATTTCATGTGATTGAAGGAAGTAGATTTTTGCACTTTGCGAGTCTTGAAAACTATACCAATCAGCATGATGGGAAAGGTCGCCCATGTGAATATAGCTAATAGCGTAGGATTGTTTAGCCTGTATATTTACTGGGTCACTTTCATATTGCCACTTAAAAATTTCGAAAGCTTTTAACAGATGTTCACGCGCTTCTTCGAGGTTATTCAGGTGAACAAAAATTTTTGAGAGGTTTTCATATGAAACAGCCTCGTCTCTGATGGCATTAAAGTTAACAGGATTACGTTGTACAAATTCAGTTCGATGCTCCATTGATTTTGTGTAGTGAGTGAGTGACTCTTCATATTTTTCAAAAAGCTGGTACATGCGCCCAATTCGTTCATGCACAAGACCTAAATAGCGTAAATTTTGTGTATTCAGGCTATCTCTGCTGTATATAAAGCCGAGCAGATTCTCAGCAATCATATAAATTTCAAGTGCTTCTTCTGGGTTGCCCAGATTAATAAAGTTTGGGTGGCCAATTAAATCAGCCAGTTTAATATAAGAGGTAGCATAGTCACTTATTCTTGAGCTCTCTTCAGGAAACTCTTCTGCAAGTGCCCGGTAGAGTGCGTTGGAGTGTCTCTGGTTGATTTCAGCCAAATCGAGCAGTCCTAAAGCCCCCTGTACATCTGCTTTTTTCTCTAAAATATTAGCATAGATTCTTCGTGCATCCAGTCTGTCAGGTTCTTGTTCAAGCACAGAATTTATTAAATCAAGTGCATATCCGTAACTAATTAGTGCATCGTTTCTACGGCCCAGGTTTGGATTGGTTGGATTCCCCTGTACATCACCAACTACCCGATATGCTGCAGCTACTTCAGTTTTCAGATTTGTATCGGCGTTTTCAAGCGCAGTAAGGCTGCTAAGATATTGAAGAGCACGTTCTACCAATAAATTACGAGCTGATGTTGAACCCGGTAAGTTCTCTATTTCATCGTGTAGTTCGAACATGAGTGAATTAGCAAGCTGCCGAACATCATCAAATCGCTGCTCAGCTATGGCTCGCTGTTCGTTTGCAATATTTGCCTGATTGATTGAAATCCAGGTAGATGCAATGAGGATAATTGTAATAATTGCAGCTGAAGCAACGGAAGTCTTATTTCGATAGACAAACTTTCTAAACTTGTAGGATGTACTTTCCGGCCGGGCAATAATTGGCAAATGATGTTTATAATTTTTGATATCAAGCAGCATTTGTCCGGCAGAATCGTACCGTCGTTCAGGTTCTTTTCTTAACGCTTTTAGAATAATCGTGTCAAGGTCTCCCTTCAGCTTTTTTCTAACTTGTTTTTCGTAAGCCGGTGAGTTGTATGATACATCCTGGCTGTTGGTTTCTGTACCGTTACCTTTGGTAACAAGTGTGCTTGGCTTTGCAGGATCTGTTTTTGTAATGGTTCGTCCGATCTCAATGGGTGTTTTGGAGCGGATATCATACGGTAACTGATCTGTGAGCAGTTTACACAAGAGGAGGCCGAGTGCATAAACATCAGTAGCAGTAGTGATTGGAAACTGGTCAATCTGTTCCGGACTTGCATACTCGGGCGTCATCAGAAAAAGTCCGGTATTTGGTTGAGTGATATCGATTTCGGGATCTTCATCCACAAGTTTCGCGATACCAAAATCAAGTAACTTAATATTTCCCTCAGAATCCACGAGAATATTTGAAGGTTTTATATCACGGTGTACAATCAATCTTTGGTGGGCATATTGCACGGCCTCACAAACCTGCATAAAAAGATTGAGCCTTTCATCAATATTTAAGTCGTTTTTCTTGCAATACTCATCGATTGAGAGCCCCTCTATATATTCCATGATGAAATAGGGCCTACCGGCATCTTTTATGCCTGCATCCAGTAATTTACAGATATATTTATGGTTTAGCCCTGCAAGAATGGACTGCTCGGTATGCAATCTCTCAAGCATCTCTTTACCCGGAGAAAGACCATGAAGGAATTTAATGGCTACTTTTCTTTTAAATGTTCCATCACTACGCTCTGCGAGATAGACAGTACTCATGCCACCCCGCCCAATTTCTTTAATGATTTTCCATGGGCCGATGAGTTCACCGGATTGTACGATGATATTATCAAGAACCGTACCGGATAAAAAAGCACCTGATGTGTGGTGAGACTTCAGGAGTTTTTTCACTTCAATGAGAAGAGTGGGATGATCTTTTTCTATTTGATAAAATAGTTTCTGCTGCTCTTCATAATCGAGTTCAATAGCTTCGTGAAAAAACTCTTCGACAGCTTGCCACTGTTCTGAACTCAATTTATTCATACATAGACCTGCATTTTAATACTCGGATGTAATCAAAAAATGATTATAAAAAAAATTATTGTAATTAAGCACTACTTCAGTTCGGAGGTAATGAGAAATTAGATGTAAATACATTCTGATTTATTAATCTTCTGTAAATAACTATGCAATAATCAGGTTATTAGTAGCTCATTAAACTCAGGAAAATGGAAAAAATTAGGTATCTATATACAATTAATATGTTTACGAATATTAGAGAATCTTAAAAAAACGGATTGTGGATTCAGGTTTAAATAAGTTAAATTGATAATGGCTATTACAACATAAATTGCGTTCAATGCGAAAACTCTTCTGCTTTCTTTTTGTATTGCCTGTTATCTTAAGCTCTTGCAGCTCAAATGATCGCGATACTTATAGACTCACCATTACACCGGTACCACAAGAGGCCGGCAGTGTAACACCGGCAAACGCCGAATTCGACAGAAACAGATCTCTTGAAATATCTGCTACAGCAAATGAGCATTGGGTGTTCAGTAGATGGGAGGGAGACTACGAGGGTACAGAAAATCCTGTGGTTATTACCATCGATTCTGATAAGGATATTGCTGCAGTATTTGAAAAGCGTGACTATCCGCTTACTCTTTTAACCGATGGTGAAGGGCAGATTTCAGAGCGAATTGTTCAGCAGAGAACAACTGAGTACCCTCATGGAACTACAGTAGAATTGACTGCTGAACCCGCAATGGGTTGGGAATTTTTACGGTGGGAAGGAGATCTGGATGGGAATGAAAATCCGGCCATCATAACCATCGATGGCGAAACGGAAGTAACAGCAGTCTTCTCGAGAATTGAATATCCGTTAACCATCAACATTGTAGGAGAGGGTGAAGTTGATGAGGAAGTAATCCAAATGAAGACGACGGATTATCCTGATGGAACTGTTGTACAGCTAACAGCAATTCCCGAAGATGAATGGGCATTCTCTGCTTGGAGTGGCGATGCATCAGGCGCCGATACCACAATTACTATCACGATTAACGAACCGAAGGAGGTTACAGCCACATTCCTTCGCACATTCCTCTTTACCCCGATTGTACAGCCTGAAGAGGGGGGCGAAATAACTCCGGAAGGGGGCAGATATGTTCGGGATACATCCTTTGAAGTTACAGCTGAGCCAAATCAAGGCTGGAGATTCACAGGCTGGGAAGGTGATTTCACCGGTACTACAAATCCATTCAGTCTTACCATGAATGGTAATAAAACTGTAGTGGCTAATTTTGAACGTCTTGAATTCTTATTGGATATAACCACGGAAGGTGAAGGAATTTTTACAACATCGCTCTTAAGCGGAACGGAAACGGCCACAGGTTTTCTGTTTGGTTCTGAAGTAGAAATTCAGGCATTCCCGCAAGAAAACTGGCGATTTGTTGGCTGGGGAGGCGATGTAGATACAACCGCAAATCCTCTTACCATCTCCATTGATGATAACCTCTCAATCGTGGCGATATTCAGCATTTTTGAGGACGGTGACGGCTCTGAAATGGATCCCTATCAAATCTCCAATGCATACCAGCTGCAATTTATGAACCACTATCTGGATGCGAATTTTCTTTTAGTAAACGATATTGATGCCACAACTGCAGATACCTTGAATTCCGGGGCAGGATTTAATCCTGTGGGAAGCCAGTCTGAGCCATTTACCGGGTCATTAAATGGAAATAACTATACCATTGCGGATTTAGAAATTGATCGAACAGGACAAATGCACTCCGGGCTTTTTGGTGTTATTGATGATGGCCGGGTTGAGAATCTCGCATTGATCGATGCCCGAATCACAGGTGGCGACCGAACAGGTGCTATTGCCGGCGAAAACAGAGGTGAAATCCTTAACAGCTATTCAAATAGTGGAGAAATAATTGGCACCGATTATACGGGCGGTCTTGCTGGTATTAATCAGGGAATTATTGAGGATTCGTACACATCTGGAACGGTAGATGGTAACAACTATACCGGTGGATTATCAGGTGATAATTCAGGCCAGATTACAAGCTCCTACTTCTCTGGTAATGTTGAAGGAAATGATTACACAGGCGGAGTATCAGGCAGTAATAATGGTACGATTTTCAGAGCGTTTGCTTCAGGTACGGTTGATGGAAACTCCGAAGTGGGTGGTTTGGCAGGAAGAAATCATAACGGCGGGTTGATCGATGAATCGCACGCTTCAAGTAGTGTTAATGCAGTTGAAAGAGTTGGAGGTCTGGTGGGCTCAAACGGAACAGGCTCACCGATCATCAGAAATTCATACTCAAGAGGTAGAGTAACTTCAACTGAGCCTGTTGTAGGTGGATTGGTTGGAAATCTTGGAAGTACCGGATTGATTGAATTTAGTTATTCAACCGGCAGCGTAAACGGGCCCGGTATTGCTGGCGGGCTAATCGGGTTGAGCAGCGGAACCGTTGAGGGTTCTTACTGGAATAGCGAAAGCTCCGGACAGGGCGACGCATCCGGCAATTCTGCAGAAGTTGAGGGAGCTACAAGCCTTACTACAGAACAGATGCAGGGTGAAGGTGCCTCTGATGAAATGAGTGCCTTCAATTGGGAATCAATATGGATGACTACCACTACTTATCCAATTCTGATCTGGCAAGATAATAACTGAGTTAGCATTCAGCGATTTTTGATTGTGATGCAAAGCGGTTAAATCAAATAAGATTTGATCGTTCCAAAATCGTTTTTCACATCAAATCAGGCTATATTTGTTGCTGAACTCTTTTTACAGAAAACGGAGCTCATTTTGAATTGTGTCCACTTTCTGTAAAGCCCCAAAGCAATCGCATCAGTAAAATTAGTTATTAAATGACAGACACACCAAACCTGCTCATCAAAAATGTAAAACCGGTTGGAGATGGCTACGATGGAACCGTCTCAACGGATATCAGGGTTAAAGACGGCATCATTTCAGAAATATCTGATAACCTAACCCAAAGTGAAAATGAAGAACGTTTTGATGCAGGAGGTGCCTGTATCAGCAGCGGCTGGATGGATATGCATGTCCACTTCAGAGAGCCCGGTTTTGAGCACAAAGAGACCATTGAAACGGGCTGCAGATCAGCTATGTTTGGCGGCTTCACCGAAGTAGCCTGTATGCCAAATACAAAGCCGGCCATCCATACACGCGATGTGGTTGAGTTCATCAAAAATAAATCGAAAGAGCAGCTTGTTGAAGTGCACCCCATTGGCTGCGTTACCAAAGAACGGGCGGGAAAGTCGATTGCCGAGATGGCAGATATGAGGAACGGTGGCGCTGTGGCTTTTAGTGATGATGGTGACCCGGTTTACAATTCGCAGGTGATGCGTGTTGCACTTGAGTACTCATCAATGCTTGGTGTGCCCATCATCAATCATGAAGAAGATCTCGACCTCTCGCGGCCTGGCCATATGCACGAGGGGGCGGTTTCAACCCGGCTGGGACTGGACGGAACACCATCCATCGCAGAAGAGACGATGATTGCACGCGATATACTTCTTGCCGGATTCACCGGAGGGCATGTTCATGTGGCTCACATCAGCACACGTAAAGCTGTAGATCTTGTGCGACAGGCCAAAGCTGAGGGAATTAACGTTACAACCGAAGTATGCACCCATCATTTTGATTTAACAGATGAAGAGGTTGAGCGCCGAAATTTTGACACAAATGTTAAAATGCATCCTCCATTACGAACACAGGATGATGTAGATGCAATGGTAGAAGGGCTTGTTGACGGAACTATTGAAGTGATCTGTACAGATCATGCACCGCATGCTATTGAAGAGAAAGAGGTAGAATTTATCTACGCCCCGAATGGTATAACCGGGCTCGATACTGCCTGGAGTATCTGCGTAAAACGATTGCTTAAACCGGGAGTGCTTACACTTCCTCAGATCGTTGAAAAATTGGCGGTAAATCCACGGAAAATATTGAATTTAGAAGTACCTGAAATCAAAGTGGGTAATAAAGCCAATTTTACGCTGTTTAATACTGATGAGGAGTGGGTTTACAGTATCAACGAAGTACGATCAAAATCGAAAAATTCTCCATACATTGGCGAAACTCTTACGGGCAGGGCAATTGCCGTGTACAATAAAGGGCGCTTTTCGAAATCCACGCTCAGAAATTAATTTCTGACAACCGTTCTATTCATGCAGTTGCTATCCCGACTATTACTTTTTGTTTTTCTGAGCGCTCTTTTTGCGTTCTCACTTTCTGCTCAAAATCAGAATGAGATTCTTGAGGATATTCAGATTTTTGAGAAGTTTGGGATGATTTCAAACCAGCAGCTGGAACGTAGTACGGATAGTGAATATCCCTACGAGTTTCTTGAAAAGAAAACAGCCATTCAGATTCATGAAAGAAGCCGTGGAATAGTAGCCGTTCTCGATTATTTAATTCGAATAAAGGTACACAGCGACGACCCGCTGTACATTGCTGAAGCATCGATGGTTGGAATACCTTTTTACTTTGCAGATGGCATTGAGCAGGTATCACAAATTGAAGGGATAACGCACCATACAAATGGCCAGCGATCTTATTTAAACAGCAGTGCTATCCGAACAGTTGATCTGAATAACCGGTACAGAATCCTCGAATTTGAAATGCCAAATGTGCAAGCGGGTGATATCATCGAATATAAATACAGAATTGAACGGCGATATATTGAGGAGCTGCCGGATATTTACCTTTCCCACCGTGTTCCAACACGGGATGCAACTGTTTACTTCAAAAATGCAGATTTTATCCGGTATGATGTAGTAGACGAAAATATTGATTTTGATCTTCAATACGAGGAAGAGCGTGTTGATACCAGCAGTGTTCCGCTTGTTTTTACCTATAGCAGGCCAGATCCGGTTTACATTCAAACATGGAGCGCTACCGATATTCCTGCAGTAGATGCATCGGCATATATCTCTTCAGTTGATGATATCCGTGCAAAACTGAGATTTCAAATCAGTGAATTTGGCCTTCCCCGCCAGCCATTGGATAACAGCTGGGAGTTTGTAGCGGCTCAAATACTGCGCAACAATAATCCCTATTCATTTCTTGAGCAAAATGATTTTCTCTTGGAAGCAGGCAGGCAAATGCGCCAGGAAGTTGAAAATAAGGAAGCAGTTCAAGATTCAATTTTTCAATACGTGAACGAATCTGTTCAGTTCAATGGGCAAAAGACAGTTTTTGCTGAGAGTGGTATTCAGCACGTACTGCGGGGCGAGCCGGCATCACAATCTGAAATCAACATGGTTCTGCTTGGAATACTTCGTGGCAGTGGAATTGAAGCTAACCCCATTTACTTATCGGGCAGAGAATTTGGACGTATAAACAAGTCGTTTCCATCACTGTTTCAGTTTAACAGGATGATGGTTTGGAGTGAAATAGATGGTAAATCGTACTTTTTGGATGCATCCTATCCAAACAGCGTTCCCAATTTGATACCGGTAGAATCATTTAATGAACAAGGTATGATTCTCACCGAAAGTGAATATAAATGGGTTGATATCACACCTGAGAGGAGTATATTTAATCTCGATATTGAAGTGGATGCAGAGTTAACCCAAAATGGAACACTGAGAGGATTACTTCGTGCGCAAACTACCGGTTACCCATCGCAGCAGATCCGGCAAAAGTTAGCGTCTGAAATTCCGGCAAGAGATATCGTAGCTGAAACCTTTTTCGATGTGTATGAAGATGCAATCTTCGATGAAAGTGTAATTGAAGTAGATGCAACCGATCGGGACAATATTCATCTTAGCACACAATTTGAGATACCGAACTACGCAGTTACATTTACAGAGGGAATTGAGTTTCGCCCGATGATTGTAGGTTACCTTTTCAACAATCCCTTTGAATCAACAGAGAGGCGTGTTCCGATTACACTTGATGCACCTGAAATGCTCTCAATCCGGTACAAGATTACTCTGCCATCCGGTTTTCTGTTTGATGTAACCGGTGATTCCTACTCAACCACATTGCGAGGAGCTTCACTGTTTGAAGAGTATTTTACGGAGGGCAATACCATCGAATATACATTTGATGTTGAAATAACCCGAAAAGAATTTCCTGCAGAAGTTTACAGCCAACTTCGGCGAATTTATGAACGCTGGGTAAGCCTGAGTAATGATACCTGGTTCATCGAACAACCAAACTGATGATTTTAGCAATTGAGACATCAACCCCCGTCTGCTCTGTTGCCCTTGGAAAGCAGGGCAGTATTATTGAAAAACGAATAGAGGGCAGAGGTGTGCATTCCGAACGCACATTTACATTCACAAAAGAGCTGCTCGATCGTTACAATATAGAAGTGAAGGATCTTGATGCGATTCTCTTTAGCAAAGGCCCCGGTTCCTACACCGGTTTGAGAATCGGTGCAGCTGCCATAAAAGGATTGCTGTTCGGGCAATCCATTCCGCTTTTTACCCTCTCATCATTGGTCAGCTTTTCTGTTCCTTATCTTGAGCAACATAAACCGATCCACGCTGTAATAGATGCCCGAAGAGAGCATCTGTATCACCAGAAAATTGAACTGTTAAGCAGTGGTGATCTGCAAATTACCAGTCCGGTTGTGAAGGAGTTAAGCACACTCCGTAGTGATCTAAATCGTGATGAAATAATCGTTGGAACTGGCTGGGAGAGATTGCAATTGGCAAGCGAGGATGATTACAAAATGGTTGGTACTGAGGGCGTCAGTGCAAAAAACCTGATCATGGCTTGGAACAATACAATCACAAAACCTCTTTTTAAGCAACAGGATGTGGAAACCTTCGAGCCGGAATATCTCACAATGGCACAAGTAAATAATTCTGCCATCAGGGAATAAAGATTTTTGCTTAGGGCTTAATTCGTTATTTTTTGGCATCACAAAATAAATAAATGATCTATTATGTCGTGGTTTAAAAGAAAAGACACCAACATTCAAACCGATAAGAAAAAAGATATGCCGGAGGGGATTTGGATTAAGGTTCCCACAACAGGCGAGACGATCCACCGGCGCGAACTTGAAGAAAATGTCTGGGTAGATCCGTTAAGCGGGTATCATTTCAGAATTGGCAGTAAAGAGTATTTTTCATTTTTGTTTGATGGAGGCAAGTTTAAAGAAATTGCCGATGATATTTTACCAACCGATCCGCTTGAGTTTGTTGACCGGAAAAAATATTCCGACCGGATTAAACAGACACAGGAAAAATCGGGATTAACAGATGCCTGCCGGGTTGGTGTTGGAAAACTTGATAAACGAGATATTGTTATCGCATGTATGGACTTCTCTTTCATTGGCGGCAGTATGGGAGCCGTTGTGGGAGAGCGCCTAAGCGTAGCGATAGATCATGCCCGGGAAAATAAGATACCGCTTGTTATTATATCACAATCGGGCGGTGCGCGGATGATGGAGAGCGTCTTCAGCTTGATGCAGATGGCGAAAACATCAGCCAAGCTTGCCCTCCTCGATAAAGAAAATGTGCCCTACATCTCTTTGATGACAAACCCAACCACGGGTGGTGTTACAGCGAGTTATGCGATGCTGGGAGATTTCAATATTGCAGAACCCGGGGCACTTATTGGTTTTGCCGGGCCACGTGTAATTCGCCAAACCATCGGGCGGGATCTGCCGGAAGGGTTTCAGACATCAGAGTATCTGCTCGAGCACGGATTCCTCGATTTTATCGTAAAACGACCAAAATTGAAGAGAAAGCTGTCGCGATTGTTGCAGATTTTAGAAAACAAAGGGAAGTAAGCAACAGGTTGACGGGCAAAGTTTTTTGAAACAGAGTTTTCAAATCTGTATGGTTTACCCTATTAAACGAACTATTAAATAAACAAATCATGAGATTCGCTGACTACGCTAAAATTTACGTAACAGCCGGCAACGGAGGCAGCGGAATGGCTCACTTTCGCCGGGAAAAATTTGTACCCCGTGGCGGGCCCGATGGAGGAGATGGCGGCAATGGCGGTGATGTGGTTTTGAAAGGAAACACCCAATTAAACACCCTGCTTGATCTGCGCTACAGAAAGTTTATAAAAGCCAAACATGGCGAAAATGGCGGCACTGCACGGAAAACAGGAAAGGATGGGCAGTCAGAAATTCTTGAAGTGCCACTTGGTACCGTTGTGTATGACGCCGAAACCAAAGAGCGCCTTGGAGAAATAACCGAAGATGGTGAAGAGGTAATTATTGCCATGGGTGGCAAAGGAGGCCTTGGAAACTGGCATTTTAAAAGTGCAACCAACCAGACGCCACAACATTCCCAGGAGGGGATGGAAGGCGAAGAACGGGTTGTAGAACTTGAGCTGAAATTAATTGCAGATGTTGGCCTTGTAGGGTTCCCAAATGCCGGTAAAAGTACGCTCTTAAGTGCATTGAGTGAAGCCCGGCCAAAAATTGCTGATTATCCGTTTACTACGCTTGAACCAAACCTGGGAGTTGTAACATTTTCCGATTATCGCAGTTTTGTGATGGCTGATATACCCGGAATAATCGAAGATGCACATGAAGGAAAAGGCCTCGGGTTACAGTTTTTGAGGCATATTGAACGCAATAACCTGTTATTATTTATGGTGGCCAGCAACACAGATATGCAGGCAGAATACGATGCATTGCTGCATGAACTTAAAGAGTATCGGGCAGATCTGCTGGAGAAACCAAGAATTTTGGCCATATCAAAAATGGATCTGATACCTGATTACACATTTGATGAACCGATGAAATTCGATGATGACGTAGAGGTGATTGAAATTTCATCGGCTACCGGCCACAATATTGATCAACTGAAAGAGAAAATCTGGGAGAAACTTAAAGGGCTTGAAGAGGAGGAATCATTATAGAGCGCTGCTTGCACTGCAGTTAGTGCCCGATATGGGATTGAGGCGTATCAAACAGCTGCTTCACAAAACCGGTGTGGAAGATGCATCGGAGCTGTTCAAACTAAAGATATCTGACTTCACAAAAATTGAGGGTTTTGGTGACCATGTTGCCAGAAATATTGTAAAGTTTGATAACTGGAAAGAAGTTGATTCCATACTTACCAAAACTGAGAAAACGGGTGCGGAACTTGTTTCCATTGATGACGAGGAGTACCCGCGATTGCTTAAACAAATTTTTGATCCACCCATACTTTTATGGATTAAGGGCGATAAATCCGTTTTGAATAGTGAGGGAATTGCGATCATCGGCACGAGAAGGCCGGGGAAATACGGAATGCAGCAATCAACAGAATGGGCAAAAAGAATATCAGAAGCAGGAATTTGTGTGAACAGCGGTTTAGCGTACGGAGTGGATGCCATTTCACATAAAAAAGCGTTACAATCGGGTGGTAAAACAGTTGCTGTATTGGGTTCGGGAATTGATGTGATCTATCCTGCAAAAAACAGTAACCTTGCCCGGAATATAATTGAAAACGGTGGGGCTGTTATCACAGAATATCCTCCCGGCACACCACCCGATGCGGTGAATTTTCCGGCCAGAAATCGGATTGTTAGCGGAATGAGTCATGGTGTATTGGTTGTGGAAAGCGGCATTAAGGGTGGCAGTATGATAACGGCCCGGTATGCACTTGATCAGAACCGGGAGGTGTTTGTGGTACCTCATCCGCTGGATTATCCCCGCGGCGAAGGGTGTAATTATCTCATAAAAACAGCACAGGGGAAACTGGTGCAAACGCTTGATGATATTCTCGAAGAGGTGTCTGTTTCAACAGATGGTTATCAACATTACACTCACGAGCCAAAAACCCGAAAATGGGAAGAATTACAGTTAAGTAGCGAGCTAAAGAATATCTGTGAAATGCTTGCTGAAGATGAACTCCACATCGATCAAATCAGTGAAAAGTCGGGTAAGCCCACCTACAGATTATTGCCACTGCTGCTCGATCTTGAGATGCAGGGTGCAGTAAGGCAAAAAGCCGGAAAATATTTTGAACTCATCTGAGTGATCTTAGCTTTCCAGTTAAGAATTCCAATCCCGATAAATATCGGATAAGCCAACAGCCGTTTTTTTGGCACCAATTATAGAGTTATTTTCAAAGTAGAAATTATGATACGAGTACACGATGTTATACTGTCAGAAGATATTGCAACGGCCAAATTTGCCTGCAACTTAAGCCGCTGTAAAGGTGCATGTTGTGTTGTAGGCGATGCCGGTGCCCCAGTGAGTAAGGAAGAAATTCCTGTGCTGAGAAAAGCGTTTAAAGAACTGAAAAGCGAACTGAATCCCGAAGCTATTCGCGTAGCTGAAGAGAAGGGAGTGGTTCAGGGCGATTCTAATAGTGGTTATGAAATATCTTGTATCGATAGCGGTGAATGTATTTTTGTTCAAAAAGATGATGCCGGTGTGGCTACATGCGCAATACAGAGCGCCTACTATGAAGACCGGTTTGTATGGGAAAAGCCGATAAGCTGCCATCTGTATCCGGTTCGTCTTAAACATATTGCAGGGTTTGATTATGCAAATTTTGAATATATCCCCCAACTTTGTTCTGCAGGTTGCAGGCGTGGTGAAGATGAGGGGATTTATCTTGCAGATTTTCTGAAGGATTCATTGATAAGGCGATACGGAATTGATTGGTACAACGATTTTCTGGAAGCTTGCAATGAAGTGCGAAATGGTGTGAATGAATAGATGCTGAAAACAGGCCAAAACATATCACAAAAACAGAGCTTGCAGCAGAAACTGTCTCCGCAGCAGATTCAGTTTGTGAAATTGTTGCAGCTGCCCACACTTGGCCTTGAACAAAGGGTAAAGCAAGAGATGGAAACCAACCCCGTACTTGAGGAAGCTGACCCGTTGATCGAAGAGAGAGTTGATCTTGAAGATCCTGAATGGGAAAAGAAAGAACGGGATGAAGATGATCCCGATATTGATCCGGTAGATCAAAATGAAGAGATCGACTGGGAATCGTTTCTGCACAATACTGAATACGATGGTGTGAACTACTCTGTTTCAGCCGGTGATGAAGAGTGGAGAGATCTGCCAAATCCATATCATGAATCTCTATTGGAGGAGCTTGAACAGCAAGTTTCTCTGCTGGATCTTAGCGAGGAAGAGATGCTGATTTCAGATCAGATTTTGGGATCGCTCGATGAAGATGGCTATTTCAGACGAGATACAGAAGCTGTAGTAGATAATATCGCCTTTAATCACGGTATTTTGGTGAAAAAGGAGCAAGTAGAAGAAGTTCGAAAACGTATACAAAATCTCGATCCGCTGGGTATTGCATCAAAAAGTTTACAGGATTGTTTGCTCTGCCAGGTTAAACATACAGATGGGAACCGAAGAGTAAGAGAAATTGCTTTAGAACTTCTTAAAAATGAGTGGGATGCTTTCGAGAAAAAACATTTTGAAAAGCTCAAATCAAGGCTGGAAATTGACGATGAAGATTTAAAAAAAGTATTTTCACTGGTTAAAAGTTTAAACCCAAGACCCGGCGCGGTTGTAAGCAGAGATGAAGAAAACCAACATTTCATAGAACCCGATTTTGAGGTATGGTTTGAGCCAACTGATGAAGATGATACAAGCGGTGAAGGAGAGTTTGTAATACGCTTAAATCAAAGAAATACGCCGCCGCTGAGAATTTCGCCCGAGTACAAGCAGATGTGGGATAGCATGAAAAAAGGCGCGAAAAATGAAGACCCTCAGGCCAAAAAATTTATCAAGGAGAAAGTAGAATCTGCTCAGTGGTTTATCGATTCAATTCGCCAGCGCCAGCAGACGCTTATGAAAACAATGAGAACCATTGTAGCTCTTCAGGAAGAATTTTTCAAACATGGTGAAGGTTTGAGGCCAATGATTCTTAAAGATGTAGCCGAACGAATCGAAATGGATATCTCAACTGTATCGCGGGTGGTAAACAGTAAATATGTGCAGACTCATTTTGGTGTTTTTGAACTGAAATACTTTTTCAGTGAGGGCCTGGAGACAGAGAGCGGTGAAGATGTTTCGAGCCGGGAAGTGAAAAAGATCCTTGAAGATGTAATTGATAACGAAGATAAGAGCAAACCGTTAAGTGATCAGGCATTGACTGATATTCTGAAAAAGAAAGGTTTTAAAGTAGCGCGGCGTACGGTCAGTAAATATCGGGAAAGCTTGAATCTCCCCGTAGCCCGTTTAAGAAAACAGCTTATTTAAAGTACAAGTCAGGGCAAACTTACTATCAACTGAACTGGTTCCGTAAGCCATGGTGTGAAGAGTATAGATAGAACTGTGGCTAATAATAGTATGGAGTGTAAACCTACAGTAAATGTAAGGTTCCAGAAAGGATTACCATCCAATTGACGGCCACCTTGTATGGCTGCAATGTTAAAGCTTAAAAACCATACTAAAAAAAACAGTGCGGAGAGCAACACTATTACAGCCATTCCATAACCTATTTCAATAAAGGCAACCAAAAAAGCTACAATTACAATATTTGTAAGGAGCGGCCAGCAATAGAGATGCATGGCCTGTGCCAGTTGAGTTATTTTTTTATTGAGTATAAAAATCCAAAAAATTGAAATGAAATGAGAGAGTGTAGCCAGTAAAAACCCAGCTATAAAAAATGTGTATTGAGCAAAATCAGATAAAAAAAGATGTGGTAAATAATACTCAAGAGCCGAAAATCCGTTTGGACTGATTAAAAATCCGGAAAGAACATAAAGTAACAGACCTGTTGCCAGGGCATGTAAACCGATAATAACAAGACCGGACGATCGGCTTCGCACTCTGCCTTCAAAAAGATCAGCAACAAAGAAACTGTGATTTAAATAATACCTGGCTGCGAAAGAGAGAAAGAAAGGCTGATATTTATAGTGTATAGCGAGTACAGCAAACATTGCAAAGAGCAATATTATGTGCCAGTTTGCCGACATTTCAGAAAGGGTTTCAGCAGGTAATGGTAGATCAACATATTGCCCGTTTAGATGTACCGAGACCAGCGTTGCAAGATCAGGTTGATTTTCAAGCGTATTGAAAAACCAGTCTGAAGACATAATAATTATACTTGTATCGTGCCTGAGTAATGAATTCATTAACTCTTCAAGATGTTGAACAGACAATCGGTGATCTTCAGTAGTTGGATTGAAGTAAATAACAGGTGATGTTAACGCAGCCGGCGAGTATCGGGCATTGTAAAAAACTGAAGTGAATCCAAGTGATTGAGGATAGGAGGACGGTTGTGAAAAAGCCGACTGATAATAGATCGGTTTATTTAAACTTTGTGAAAGTGAATCTGCTGCCAGTGAGAGTTCTCTCATAAATCTTTCTGTATAATCAGCAGGAAATTTGAACAGACTCACTGCCGCAACCCTGTCCCTAATAGGTGCCGGAAGATTTCTGTAACTGTTCTCAGTACGGTCGATCAGCCGATCTCTGTTCGATGAAATTTCTGAAAGGGTAACATATTTATTCTCAGATGAGAGCAGTATGAAAAAGTTTTGAAGAATGTCTGAACTCAATCGTTCCGGATCGGCAATTTCTATCAAATCCACTCCGATACTACGAGCAAACTGAAACTGTTCGGTGGTTGGTAAATCACTGCCGGAGTCTATGTGAATTGCAATCCGATTGCCATTTCCGTTGTTTTCAGAGAATTCCGGGGTGGGATTAGGAATAAAAATCAGCCAATAAAAAAAAAGAGTAAGCAGTAGCTGCACAGTGGCCTTTTTTTATTTTTTCAGTTCAACATTACGCTCAATGGCAAGTTTACGGGTTTCTTTAAATGTTGAAAGTACGATATTTGAACGTGTACGTGTTACTCCATCCCAGGTTTGAATGAGCGACAAAAACCTCTCAAGCGATTCTGTATTTTTTGTTCGCACTTTCAGAATGTGAGATCCGTCGCCGGTTATGGAATGGCATTCAAGCACTTCCGGGTGATTTGTGATTTTATCGATAAAATTTGGATATCGCTCTGAGCTATCCACCTCAACAAAAATGAATGCAGTGATATCGAAGTTGAATTTTTTTGCGTCAAGAATTGCATTATAGGTAGCAATAAGGCCTTTCTCTTCAAGCTTTCGCATTCGTTCAGAAACAGATGGCACAGAAAGGTGAACAATTTCTGCAATGGTATTACGCTGCGCGCGCCCATCCTCTTGTAAATGGTTTAGAATTTTAATGTCTGTTTCGTCCAATTGATGTGTCATAGTAGTGTTGTTGAACCTAAAATTTCTAATTCATTTGAATATAAACTTTAATTTGTTAGGAAAACAGAGGTTTTAAAGAACTGTTTCAGTATAATTTAAAAATCTATGAGAGGTGATAAAAAACAAAATCATCCACGAAAAAACTTTAAAGAGGGTGTAACTACTTGTATCTTTCGAAGCTGTAAACCAAAAATTTTCTGATCAAAAGAAATCTATGCTCGATATAACATTTATTCGTGAAAATATAGCTCTTGTTAAACAGGGGATGATAAATAAAGGAGAGAAAAATAGTGAAGTTGTTGACCTTGTTCTTCAGAAAGATGAAGAGTGGCGGAGTGTAGTTACTCAGCTCGACAGGCTGCGCGCTGAAGGTAATAAAAAAGCGAAGCAGATTGGTGTGTTGATGGGGCAGGGCAAAAAAGAAGAAGCCCAAAAACTGATTAAAGAAACCGGCGATAATAAAGAAGAGGTAAAAGAACTTGAGGCAAAACTCACAACGCTTCAAGCCGAGCGGGATGATCTGCTTTATCAGATACCTAATGTGCCTGATGAAAGCGTACCAGTAGGGCATACTGAAGATGATAACCAGGTATTTAAAACATGGGGGAAGCCGGCAAAAGATGAGTGGCTGCAGCCTCACTGGGATATTGCCGCCGAAAAAAAATGGATCGATTTTGACAGGGGATCAAAAGTAACAGGCGCCGGATTCCCGTTTTATGTTGGCCAAATGGCCAGGCTTCAGAGGGCGTTGATCAACTTTTTTCTGAATGAGGCTGTTGAAAATGGGTTTACTGAAATCCAGGCACCCTATTTTGTGAATGAAGACTCTGCACGTGGAACAGGGCAAATTCCCGATAAAGAGGATATGATGTACACCATACCTCGCGATGGTTTTTTTGCAATTCCAACTGCCGAAGTGCCTGTTACGAATTTCCACAGAGATGAAATATTGGCAATGGATGAGCTGCCAATCTATTACACCGCCTATACACCTTGCTGGCGTCGTGAAGCAGGAAGTTATGGTAAAGATGTGCGCGGACTGAATCGCCTTCACCAGTTTGACAAAGTGGAACTGGTAAAATTTGTACATCCTGATACTTCCGACTCAGAACTTGAAACTCTGCGTGAGTATGCAGAATCACTCCTTGAAAAACTGAATTTGCCGTACCGAACTCTCCTGATGTGTACGGGTGATATGGGATTTACTCAGACCAAAAAATATGACCTTGAAGTTTGGAGTCCCGGTCAGCAGCGCTGGCTTGAAGTTAGTTCATGTTCCAATTTTGGATCATTTCAGGCGCGACGCATGCAACTTCGTTATAAAAATGAGAAGGGTAAAACAGAAATGGTGCACACGCTGAACGGTTCAGGCCTTGCACTTCCGCGAATTGTGGCATCTATACTTGAAACGTATCAAACTGAGGCCGGTGATGTGATAGTGCCTGAAGTTTTAAAGCCTTTCATGGGATCAGATAAAATCTGATGTTAATATCCATAAATAGATAAGAGATAGCATGTTTAACCCTGTTAATTAAGCCACTGCGTAGATCACTTCTTCACTGAAATTGAGAAGTTTTTCGAGAATTGGGGCCATCTCTTTTTCATCCATGATGGATGCCCTGAGTTTTTTCCCATTTCGGATTCCCTTCAAATACTGTCCGTAATGCTTTTTCATGATGATAACCCCATATCGCTCCCCGTGATGGGCAACGGAGAGGCGAAGCTGCTCTGCACAAATTGCCAGACGATCTTCAATGGATGCATCAGGCAGCAGTTCTCCGGTTTCGAGATAGTGCCTTGTCTGTTCGAAAATCCAGGGGTTACCGATGGCACCACGGCCAATCATAACACCATCCACACCGGTTTCATCAAACATTTTTTTGGCGGATTGAGGGGAGGTAACATCACCATTTCCAATAATTGGGATGGTGAGTCCGGGAGTATCTTTCAGTTTTTTTAGCCATTCCCAGCGGGCATCGCCTTTGTACTTTTGAGCTCTTGTGCGTGCATGAACTGTGAGAGCCTTCACACCAAGGCTCTGAAGCATCAGGGCTACCTCGCTGATGCGAATGGTGCTGTCATCCCACCCAAGGCGGGTTTTTACAGTAACCGGCAGATCACCTGCCGCATCTACAACGGTACCAGCCATTCGCTCCATCATACTGATATCTTTTAGGCAAGCAGATCCGGCACCTTTTTTTACGATCTTATAAACGGGACAGCCAAAGTTGATATCAACAAGATCTGGATTATTGGTAACAGCTACCTTTGTGGCTCCTTCCATAGCTTCTTCCCGGCCGCCAAATATCTGAATACCAAAGGGACGTTCCATCTCTTCGAACTGCATTTTGTGCATGGCAATATCTGCATCCCGAATAATGGCCTCAGAACTAATAAACTCTGTGTAAACAATACTTGCGCCTTTTCTTTTGCAAATTTGCCGGAATGGGGAGTCGGTTACATCCTCCATGGGCGCCAAGAACAGTGGCCGGTTTCCTAAATCGATAGAAGAAATTTTCATAGAAATAAATTTTAGCTAAGAAAAATACAGCTTTTTAATGATGATGGCTACATCAGCAACAAGTAACGGTCTTCATTACCAGATAGTCGATTTTAAGATGAAATATTCTTTAATTTTTACAATTCAAAGCGCTTCCAAGCCATTTGGGCTATCCCGAGAATAGCCAATTGTTTATTTAACCTGTATATTGAGGTGTTAAACGAAATTCCGAATAAAAAAGGAGTACTTAAAAATGACACTTGCAAAATCAAGTATTGAAGAGTTACTGGGGAAAGATGCTGACTCTTTACTAAATCACGTATGTAAAACCATACCAAAAGAGAAATTACATTTACCAACATCAGGATATGTTGATGATGTATGGTACCACTCAGACAGAAATAACAGAGTATTGCACAATCTGCAGAGAATGTTCGATAATGGACGTCTCGCTGGAACAGGTTATCTGTCGATTCTACCTGTAGATCAGGGAATTGAGCACAGTGCCGGCGCATCATTTGCCAAAAATCCGGCCTATTTTGATCCTGAAAACATTATTAAACTTGCAATCGAAGGCGGATGTAACGCTGTTGCATCTACGTTTGGAGTGCTTGGTGCCATGTCAAGAAAATATGCGCACAAAATTCCGTTTTTGGTGAAAATCAATCACAATGAGCTGCTAACCTTTCCGAATAAATACGATCAGATAATGTTCGGTTCTATCGAGAAAGCTTACAACATGGGTGCTGCTGCTGTTGGAGCAACTATCTATTTTGGATCAGATGAATCATCACGCCAAATCGTGGAAGTAGCTGAAGCATTCGACTATGCGCACGAGCTTGGAATGGCAACAGTACTATGGTGCTACACTCGTAACAATGCATTTAAAGTTGATGGTGTTGATTACCACTCTTCAGCCGACCTTACCGGCCAGGCAAATCACCTTGGTGTAACGATTGGTGCTGATATTGTGAAGCAAAAACTGCCTGAAAACAATGGTGGTTATCTTGCACTCAATGCCGGCGACTCAAGCTACGGCAAACTCGATCAGCGAATTTATGATGAACTGACTTCCGATAATCCGATCGATCTGACAAGATACCAGGTAGCCAATGGTTACATGGGCCGTGCAGGACTAATCAACTCAGGTGGTGCATCCGGAAAAGATGACTTTGCTGATGCAGTTAAAACTGCAGTTGTAAACAAACGTGCCGGTGGTATGGGTCTTATCAGTGGCCGTAAAGCATTCCAGCGTCCAATGGACGAAGGTGTTAAACTTCTGAACTACATTCAGGATGTTTACCTGAACGAAGACGTTACAATCGCTTAATTATATTCTATAAGCCATGCCGGATCTGTTTAAGGCATGGCTTTTTTTTGCCCATTTTTTTCCAGCTAACCGGGAATGAGATTTAAAATTATTGGCTGACACGCAGCAAAATACAATTAAAAGCGGCCCCCTGATCTCTTTCAAATACATGGCTATATCCATCGTATTAAGCATGGTTAGTATGGGTATTGTAATCTATCTCACCTACACTCCCGGTATTCTTGAGCATCTCAAACCAAAGAGAATGCCAGGACTTGTTCTTGCCATTCTGGTTACCTTCCTAAAAGTCTATTTTTCTGCAGCAAAAATTCGATTTCTTGCCGATAAGGCAATAAGTAAAATGGCCTCAATGAGAATTGCCCTCACGTGGGACTTTGCCTCAGCCATTACTCCATCCACCATAGGCGGTGCCCCGGTAGCAACTTATGCAATGACAAGAGAAGGGCTGAAACTTGGAAAATCATCAGCTATCGTATTATATGGTGTTATGCTGGATCAGTTTTGGTATGCACTTGCCGTTCCGATTTTGTTGATTTCAGGAATTTATTACCAGGTAATTCCGGAAGAGATTGGCCTTGTCGGGAATATTACAATGGCTCTGATTTATGGTGGATTACTGGCTTATGGTGCTGTTCTGGCGTATGGCCTGCTTATTAATCCAGCAGCTATGAAGAAAATAGTGAGAGTAGTCTTCAAGCTGCCATTTCTTCGAAAACATGCCGAAAAGGTTAATTCTGAAGCAGAAAACCTTGAAAAATACTCTATAGAGCTGCGAAAAAAACCATACAGTTTTGTACTGAAAGCTTTTTTTCTATCAACCATGAGCTGGTTGTGCAGAATTGCAATTCCTGTAATTGTAGTTCTCAGTTTGCTTCCGGCCAACGAAATACTGCTTGTCTTGCGCAGTCTTTCAATGAACCTTGCCTTCCTGGTTATTCCCACCCCCGGCGGATCGGGCGGGGTAGAGGGCCTGTTTGCTATCTTTCTGGGCCCGCTGATTGATCGAAAAGCCTTTATCGGTTTAGCCGTATTTACGTGGCGTATTATCACCTATTACATAAGCATTGGATTGGGAATTTTCGCTATGTTATGGTACGTAAATCAAACGGTATCAGAAAAGATCGATCAAACGGATAAAAAATAAGCTTCAACATGGCGAAAGATCGCATTAGGTTTATATGCAGTAACTGTGGCCACGATTCTCCTAAATGGCAGGGAGTTTGCCCCTCATGTAACGAGTGGAATACGTTTTCAGAACAAAAGGTAGTTAAGGCCAAAAAAGAGAAGAATAAGATCTCTATTTCTGATGGGGAGAGCCATAAAATCACTGCATTGTCAGATATTATAATCAGTGATGCAGATCGCTTCAGTACCAATCTAACTGAGTTCGACAGGGTTCTGAATGGAGGTTTTGTTCGTGGCTCTTTCTCTCTGCTGGGAGGGGATCCAGGTATAGGTAAGAGTACGCTGATGCTGCAGGTTGCAAAAAACTGTCCCGATAAGAAAATACTTTACATCGCGGGAGAAGAGTCCGGATCTCAAATTAAACAGAGAGCCTCACGGATTGGTTTAAAGGGAGAAAACCTGTTTATCAGTTCCCATACCGAAGTGCGTGATATCATTCAAAAAGCACGCAGTAAACAGTATGATTTACTGATTATCGACTCAATACAAACCGTATTTAGTGATGATCTGACCAGCCTGCCCGGAAGTGTGCAACAGATTAGAGAATGCTCTGCCTTGCTGCAGCAGCTTGCAAAAAAAGAGAATGTAACCACACTGATGATTGGTCACGTTACCAAGGATGGAGATATTGCCGGGCCAAGAATTCTGGAACATATGGTTGATACGGTTCTCCATTTTGAAGGAGATAAGAATCATCTCTACCGACTGTTGAGAACGGTGAAGAATCGCTTTGGTCCGGCACAGGAAGTGGGTGTTTTTGAGATGAAGGAGGGGGGACTAGAAGAAGTGGACAATCCTTCTGTTCTGTTTATGTCGGATTCAGAATTGGATGTGAGCGGAAATTCACTCACCTGTATAATGGAGGGCACACGGCCTATTCTTGTTGAAGTACAGGCATTGGTCACACCCAGTAGTTACAGCACACCACAGCGAACAGCAAGCGGTTTTGACCAGCGCAGGCTCTCACTACTCATTGCGGTGCTCGAGAAAAGAGCGATGTTAAGCTTTGCCGGAAATGATGTGTACCTGAATATTGCAGGCGGATTAAAAGTAACAGATCCTGCCGCAGATTTCGCTGTTGTTTCAGCATTAGTTTCGTCCCTGAGGGATGAAACGCTGAGCCGGGATACCGTCTATTTTGGTGAGGTTGGGCTTGGTGGAGAGGTTAGGAAAGTTCCTTTTCTTGAGCAGAGAGTAAGGGAAGCGGAAAAGATGGGCTTGAAGAGAGTAATGGCCCCAAAAGTTAAAACTGCGGAAAACTGGTCTTTAGAATACAGATCCGCAGCTTTTATAAACGAATTGAGGCTTTAACGATTAGTAATTATCTCGTTGTCTTCTTCTCTCTTCGCGTACACTTTTCTTAAGAGCTTCTCTTTTTTGCTCTGATGGTTTGATATACTGCTGACGCTCTTTGTACTCATTGAGAATTCTTGAGCGAGTTACCATTTTCTTAAAACGGTTGATTGCACGGTCAATGCTTTCAGAATCTTTTACGTTAACGCCGATCATAAATAAATTGTGTTTATTGAATTTTTTATAGACTTGTAAGATAAAAATGTTTTTTGGAAAAAAATAGTTCAGAATCAAAAATTATATGAACCAAAGTCGGTATAATAGCCTTCTTTGAATAACATGTTAAATCGTCCTTAAGTTAAATAATAACAATCTTTAAATGCTGAATTCATACGCCAATACTCT
>JAFIES010000126.1 GCA_020832415.1 Balneolaceae bacterium
GTAGATTTACTGGGAATAAAAATCCCGGGAATCATGGCACACAGAGCAAAAATGACTCCTATATAAATAGCAAGCTCTCGAGTGGCTGCTTCAGCGCTTGGGAACCATGCCGGATCGTACATGATCACCCAAAACCAGGGAGCGATTACCCACGCCCATTGACCAATCCATTGAGCAATGGCCATAATTTCGGTTCTCTCATGAAAATCTTCACTCATTTCATATCCCATTGCCACATAAGGCACACTGAATATGGTTAAGCCGATATAGAAGGCAAATGACCAGAATAAGAAGTAGCCAAAATTGTAATTGACTGTATTTTCTGCATAGAGCTGCCACATGATCGAAAATGCGATCCCCATGATAACAGCACCTTTAATCACATACTGCCTTCTACGTCCAAATCTTGATCGGGTATTATCAGATATAAACCCCACGACAGGATCAGTAACAGCATCGAGAACCCTCGGCAGAAAATAGACGATACCCCACATCCAGCCCGGAAACCCAAGGTTCTGTACCAGTACAACCATGAATATTCCCAGTGTGGCAGGAAACATCTGGTTAGCCAACATACCCATCCCGAATGCTATCTTATGACGATAGGGCACCTTCTTTTTTAAAGCCTTTGCCTGTGACATTTAGTATTTATTTATGATTTATGACTGGTCATTTGCCTTCTCACCGGGATTAAGGCAGATCTGAACACACATCTCAAAATCCTGAATTGAAGAAGCCCGGCCGAGCCGGTTCCATCCCTCAGTGGTTTCAAAAACCTCAATTTCAAGTCTTTCAGAATTCATGTTAACTGACATAAGTATTTATTAACTATTTAAATATCCGGCCCTTACCGGACAGCTATATACTGCTTATTGTTCTTCTTGTCTGGCCCTTATTTCAGCATCGGTTGGTGGTACAAGTACATCCTCAAGCAATGCGTCCAGATCTCCATCGAATGTTTTTGTGATTGGGTTACCATCACGAGTCAATCCATCAAAAATGCCTTCATCCACAAGATCCCAGATTGCATATTTTGCCTGGGCCTGCAGATTAATCAGGCCAAAATGATTTTCTGAACCGAGCGGATTTGCAGCATCTTTCCACGGTTCATCAAACGCCTCGAAATAGAATACGGTGATGCCGTTTTCGTCTGACCACTCGCGAATCATCTTGTAGTAGAGCCCTGATTTATACTCATCGGTAGCTCTTGCGCCGTCTTCTCCATAATATTCGTTCGAAACTGTTGCCCAGCCCGTTTCACCAATATGAACCGGCTTTTCAACTCCAAGGTTGCGCATGTAGTCAACAACTGCATTGTATTGATTTACAGCAAACTCGAGTGATCTGTCCATCGCGGAGTGGATTTTCTCCATGTCACTCAGGTGCAATTCATCCTCAGGAACTCCCCAAAATTCAGGATTATAGTGGGTATTGTGCATGGGATAGGTATGCATCGAAATGAAGTCTACCGCCCTGATTAGTTCATCCAGTTCCGGTTTATGATATTCTGTTCCGCCTCCACCCCATGAAGAGAAATCATCGGAAGAGGTGATCCATAACGTTTCGGGAAGTTCTCCTGCGGCTTTCAGATCCTGAAGATGGTTTACCCATCTTAGGATGATGGATGGTTCTACCCAGTACTCTTCTGCCCAATGGACCATCGCTTCGTTACCAACGGCAATAATCTTTACGATGTCGGGATATTGCTGCGCAAGCTCAACAGCCCGGGCAATTTCAACCTCATTTCGCGGACTGTCAACATCCCGAATTCTTTCCGGTTCATCTGTCCACGCATTTTTTGCATCAATCCAGGCCCCAAGCATCAGGTACATTTCAAAACCGGGGTCATCCTGCCTGATTTCGCGGATTGCCCGGAGTAGATTAGCAGCTTCATCGTAATGCACATTGTAAGTACGCAACAAACGTATTCCCATTGCATGAAGAATCATCAAATCTTCTTTTATCTGCGGAATGGTTGGTTGAATTTCGCGAGTTGTTTCGCGATAAGCACCAAATGAAATTGCCTGATAATTTGGATCACCAAGAATTTCTTCAGCTGTAATTTTAATTGATGAGAAATCGTATGAAGGCTGATCAGTACACGAGGCCATTAAAATCATCGTCAGGGTTAGTATCAGTATTGGGATTGTACTTTTCATTCTTGTCTATTTATCGATTAACCGTTGTGCATTTACAGTGACCGATATCTTTTTAATCTCTCCGGTTCGCTGAAATATCCTGGTACTGGTTTCACTGTCGAAACGGAGTCCTTCAAACCGCTCAGTATTACCGTTTTTTAATTCTATTTCAATATTCTCACGCTCACCAATACTGTAGAGAACGGGAATCTGACAGATTGAAAAACAGAGAGAGTCAGCAGGTACCTGCACTGTTTCCGGTGTATGATCTGCATGAATAAACTGAAGATGATCTGTACTCGATCTGAACTCCGATTTTCGAAGGAGTAACGGCTCGAAACCAAGCTCCCCATTTTCTACAGTCAGGCCAAGTTCAAACAATGATGTTAGGATATCCTCCTTTACCTGCCCTGTCATTCCGGGCTGCTGTGCACCGCGATGAGCCGGTGTGTGAGAATATGCATCCGTAGGAAATGCACCATGAAGTTCAGGGGATTTATGAATACCGATACCCTCACCAATCTCATAAAAGTGGTTCAGCAATCCATTGCGTACATCATCACTACACTCTTCTTTAATTGCATCGAATGCAACTTCAGATGCGGCCAAATAAAGCTTAGAAACCATATGCCAGTAGATGGATCCAAGTCCTTCATATGCAAAAAAGGTGCCAGATCGTCCCGTAAATGCTTTATGGTTGAACACCTCTTCAAAAATCTTCAGAACGTTGCTTCCATCCTGTTTTGCAAGCTCTTTGTAATCTGTCTCTTTCAGGTTTTCAAGAGCCTTTTTTACATCACCGGCATTTCTAAAATTCCCATTAAAGTGATAGCCTCCGCGGATATCCTCTGTAATCAATGTTTGATTACCATCTTCCAGAAGCTTTTTCAGAAGCGGTGATTTATGAACCGATGCCTCCGGTATGCTGTTTTTTTCAAGGAAGCCCGGCAGTTCTTTATTGGGGTACAGGATGTAGCTGTTCTGATCTTTTCGATAGAGAGAGCTGCTGCGGAGTGATTTCAGCACATTCAAAGCTTCATTTGACTTGAGGTAACCTGAACTGAGTATTGCCACCTGACCTTCAAGCATCTCACTCAAATACGATATGGTGATACCCTCCTTCTCCATACTCATAATATTGTATGAGTGAAAAAGACCATCCGTTCTACGGTTTGTCTCTATGGAGTGCTCCATAAACTTGAGAGCGGTTTCGACAAATCCGGAAAACTGATCCAGCTGCAATGTTGATTTTTTACCACTAAAACCCTCTTTATAAATGCGGTTTCTATATTTACTTCCCGCTTCACCAAGCAGATCGGTTACTTTTTTACGCTTTGAATCGTCAATACGATCATTTAAAAAAACTTTATGGTCGGTTAAAGACTTATTGATTTCATTAAACAGATCAAGTAGTTCTTCTGAAAGTTCAACCTGCTTCACATCTGTTTCTGCTGTAATACCCTCAAAAAATTTGAGGAAACGGCGCAGATAGTAGAGGGTAACCATCGAAACACCATTGCCCACAAGTGCATTATTTGCATCGTTCCACTCCGGGCGCTGAGTGTTCAGCCAGATACCGCCTTCGGGGATGAAGTTTGATATTTTGGCAAGCGTTGTTGCCAGAATTTTCTCCAGGAAATTTACCCGGTGAATTTCGCCATCCCTGGCCTCAAGCAGGGCGCCGTCAGCACCTTTTTTCGCGACATTTTTACGAATTGCATGATCTGCTACTTCATCAAAATCGATGGTGTTCTTGGGATCTGCAGCAATATCTTTGTACGACTTTATTCGATATGGAACATTGGCATAAACAAATGTCTCTTTTGTAAAGAGCTTCTTAAGAGCATCAGGTTGATGCATTTGATAAAACTCAAGAAGTTTCAGCAGATAGATGATCTGATGATCGCCCCAATATCCGATGTACGACCAAGGATTGTCCGGCTCAATCGTTTCCCAGTCAAATCCACCCTTGGTTACCCGATATGGATTATATCCATCAAACGTTGATGTGTTCAGGAATTTGAATATCATTCCATCAATGAAACCCGGGTAGGAGTGTACGAGAGCTTCCCAGTTTTGGAAGAGGTCGCGCCAGTTGCCTTCATAATCCAGAATTTTTGAACCGTCTATTTCGCTCTGAGTGTTGATGGTGAAATAGTTCCAAGGCCGGCTTGGGTCGCCATGTCTCCGGCTGAATTTTAAAGGCAGGTATTCTGTGCAGAGTCGAATGAGATCCGGATCACTGCAATCTTTCAGAAGATTCAAAAAATCATACCTGTTCAGCTCTTCGTCCAGGTTATTGATGAAATCCCGGTTTCTATTGAATACATCATCACTGGCATTTAACAGGTAAGATGCCAGGTCCTGCTTTTCGATTGTATAGTTATTATCAAATGTACCTCCACGCATGATATTGAAAAGCACATTAGAGAAGTGCCGTGCATCTTTCAGCGGATCGGATGTCAGCCGCAGGCCATCTGCCCCGGCTATAAGCTCTTTTAATTTTTCACTTCCACGCTCAATATCTTCTTCAAGCAGAGTTTCAAGATCACCACCATTTCTGATATTTTGATCCAGCTCTATAATCTGAGAATGATTTTGATTTACATTAGCAACAATTTTCCATGACCGGCTGCTTTCCGGTTGAAGCTCCATGTCCGTTTGAACAAAATAGGCTCCTTTTTCACCCTTGATAACCTTCTCTTGTTCAACCGGCTCACTATTTCTGAAGCGATCCAGCTGGAGGGATGACAGCAGATACGTTGGATTTTCAATACCTAAAGACCATACCACATTCGCTTTTAGTGCTTCGCTGGGTTCGGCCTTATCTACAATAATTGCACTTAATGCGTAGATGCCCAAACCGGATTCTTTTACCAGTTCGTTCTTTTTGTAGGCGTCAACCAAATTGCTTGTCTGCGTCTGCATGTCGGGTTCTACACCGTATGGCAACAGGTTCTGAATACCATCCAGCATCGAAACCCGGCAGGTATTTCCGGAGAAATTCATCAACTCCGATTTTCTCACAAACCCATACTGATTGCTTGAATTCCACTGGTACCGATAGGTAAGTCCAAGATCATGATTGATCTCCTCAAACATTATTTTGTTGCCGTAAAAACTCTTGTAGATATTTCTGGTGAGTTCAAACTTATCGGTATATCTCTGTGAAAATGGTTCCCAGATTTCAGTTTTATTTTCCAGCTGAACCTGAAAAATGGTTTTACTGCCGGTGATGTCGGCAGATTCGGTGATTTTATCATCCGTGTAGTATGGAAAGAGTGAATAACTGTTGTTCTTTCTTCCTGCGGTTAGGCCGCCATTACTCGATATAAACATCCAGTGATTTGAATCACTTACAATGTTTATGAAAAAGGGACGCATTCTATCGTGATTTTCGATTTTAAACCACGAATCTCCGTTAATATGTATCTCTTCTATTCCCAATGTTCTATTATTTATAAATAGTTGTAATTCTGTTATCTGTGTACTTTACTTCTGTACTGTTATAGAGCAGTGACTGAATAGGATGTTCATTCTTATCAGAGATTTGCGACAAATTAGTTTTTGTTACCAAAATGCAGCTAGTAGTGCATTTTGCAAATTCTGATGAATATCCTCTCAAAAAAATCATATTGTTTCTTTTACTCATCATTCTGTTCTGATTTCTCTGCCCGTACAATTGCTTTTTCGATTGAAATACCATTGAAATGGTGCTTAAGATCATCCATGGTAACACCCGGTGCATAAGGATTAAACTTGTGTGCCTCCTTGATTACATAGTATGCAGCCCGCGGATACAGTTCATAAAAACCCTCTGGGGTAGTTGGGCCCTTAGCTGTAATACCAAACCACTCCTCATTCATGTTATTCTCGCCTTCAACATAATCCCATGCATATCCGGCATTTGCCCATGATGCCTCGGTGTTATGAACATCTAAATCAACAGTCTGGCCATACTTCCACCAGCCATCACTGAATTGAAAAGTAAAACCACCGATTGAATTCTCCGCACGCCCCAGCCCTGCTGCATTTGCGTAAATATCTAACCAATTAAGGCGCTTGTAATGTGCTTGCATTTCCTGATCTTCCTGATTCGTACGAGTATTAAATGCATCAGAACCAAATTCTGTAAGCAACACAGGCTTACCATACTCATCTGCAACCCTATCATATAAATCAGTAAATGTCTCTCCTCTATACACATTGGTTCCAAAAATATCGATATCAGGCACTAATTCAGTGATCAAATCAAAAAACAACAGATCACCATTACAGAGTGCAATCGGTACATCCTCGCTTATCGCCTTCATTGAGAGAGCAGCTTCGTTAAATAGCTCATACATTGCATGCGCTCTAATGGTTGACTCTCTGTCAACTACCGGAATATCTTCCGTTTCAGCACCTCCCCAAAACAGACCATAATTATTTTCATTCCCTAACAGATAGAGAAGTAATCCGCGTGTGCCTTTAAACTCTTCTGCCATCTCTGTTACTTCATTTAATAACAGTTCAATAACTCTTGGATCAGAGTATTCGGTATTTGCCATCCATACCCCATCAATATCAACACCATACCGCCCGAAAGAGTGATTAAGCATGGTATAGATTCCGAAATTATCGTAGATATACTCAATCCACTCTCTTGGAATTCCTGTATACACCCTAATTGCGTTTACCCCCATATTCTGTAGCAAACCCATTTCGTAATCAAGAGCCTCCATAATAAACTCAGGAGATTCATCCCACAGGCTATACATGTAATTGGTACCAATTGGAAAGTAGTCCCAATTCATACCATTTATCATGAGTGGCTCATCATTTACAAGTAGCCGCCAGCCATCTTCGCTTTCCTGAAGCTGAATCCGATCTGTTTGTGCAATAGCAGAAGCCGAAATAAACATCAGCAGGCACAACAGTGTTAAGAAGGGATATTTTCGAACCATATTTGCTGGATTTAAGAGGCTTTTTCTTTTAAATAGCCCGATATCCTATAACCGTGCTATTTACCAGTGCTCCAAGCCTTTTTTACTGTCGATTAAATAATCAAAATTTTGTACCCGGCTTTATACCGTATCAACCGCTGAACTCTCAATCAGGGTACTGTCTGCGGTTCATCGATACCGCTCTATATATTTTAACGATTAACCGAACATTGTGCAAATATTTTTCTTTATTGTGAGAATTATTTTCACACACTGCAACAACCAGACGCATCTGAAAAACGCAAAAAATTTCTGCCAAAAATAATAGTCCGGGGCCCTTTCAATCCCTGTTAATCCCCACTTATATAAATTCAGAGGGAATTTTCAGGTGCTTTTTCCCTAATATTCAGAGAGTGCACGATATTATTCAAATGATGGCAAACGAGATTTTTTTTAAGATTGTGCAAATTTTTTTCAGTAAATTCATTGAAAGAGGAAAAGTTTTGTTGGTTGTATTGTAGCATTCGAGAAAAATTTTTCACATTTTTTGAATATGTTAAATGGCACAAATTAATATGCTGGAAAAGGTTACGTTAAAACATATCGCAAACGACACAGGTCTATCCATCTCAACTGTTTCAAGAGCTCTGTCTCAAACGGGTAAGATCAGTAAGGAAAATGAGAGAAAAGTTTTTGAAAGTGCACATCGGCTAAACTATCCTTTGGCAACGGTTCGCACACCAGTCGAGTTAAGAAAAAGTATTAACATTGCTTTGGTTACAAAGCATTACACCGGCGAGTTTTATGCATCACTTTATGAAGGATTTGACCAATCCACAGTGAACACCAAAGCATCCATGAGTCTCACAAGTGTAAGCCATACATCGTCTCCGGTTACCCAAATAATATCAGAGCTGAAGAATAAACGTTTTGACGCTGCAGTAATATTCCTGCCAGATTTCAGAGCTGCTGACTACATGGAACTGCTGGATTACATGCCGGGCAACTTTCCTTTAGTATCCATCGCTCCTATTGCCAACCCTGTAATGGACACCGTAACCTTCGACAACTACCGCGGCGGTTATCTTGTAGCTAACCATTTTGAAGAGCGCGGATATAAAAATCTTGGCATTATTCAGGGCCCGATTAAGCAATCGGAAGCGATGCTTCGGAAAAGCGGATTCCTCGATTACATTCATGCTTCTGATAATTTGAATCTCGTATGGCAATTTAACGGTGATTACTCTTTTCAAAAAGGGAAAGAGGCGTACGATGATTTCAGAAAGGCAAAAATAAAGCCGGATGCCATTTTTTGCAGTAATGATGGTATGACTCTCGGCTTTATGCACAGTGCAATTCGTGATGGAGTACATATACCAGGAGATGTAGCTGTTGCCGGTTTTGATGATCTTCCAACTTGCGAACTCTATACGCCAACCATAACATCTGTCCACACTCCGTATGATATGCTTGGCAAAAAAACTATTGAACTTATCTTCAATCGCCTGAAACAGAGCACAGCCATACAGCACTCCGGTTATACAAGTCTTGTACCCGTATCACTGAGTGTGCGTGAGAGCTCAACAGAGTTATCCAACGTTTTTCAGAACTACTACCAGCGATTCAATTAAGCCCAATATTTACATATGAGTCCTTTTTTTCGATATTAACGCTATGGAAAAAAAGAATACCGATCCTGTAAATACCCTTCGTCAAAAGATATCCAGCAAACTCCAGCAAACTGAGCTTCCTTTCATTGTCTATGCTGTTGTTTTCTTCACCATGTTTATGCTGTGGAGATATAGTGAGTATGATGAACTGGCAATGGATTTTTTCGTGGAACTTGGTGGGGCAGCTTTTACACTGTTCATTATTGATGTTTTATTGGTCCGCTCAAAAGCTAAACGATGGAAACTGGTTCGTGATGAACTAAACTATGTAATAGCCCGCCTTGTAAACCGCACCAGGGACGGTATTGCAACCAGAATTTTCAATTTTAATCCCAAAATTGATGTGGCACTTAATCATGAAGAGTATGTAGCAAAACTCAGGGAACTTCGCTCAGATTTCCTTCAGGAATTGGTTACACTGGATGACGATAAATTGATAAAAGCTATGAATGAGACTGAGCTTTTCAGTGATTCGAGTTATAACTATTTCAACGAAAAGGCTGATGAAATCTGGAATATCCTGAATGTTAAATACTCAGATTATTTTCATCCTGAGCTGGTTACTCATCTCATCAGTTTGCACCTAAATCTGAAAGATTTGTGTGCAAGTATACGGCAGTTTAAAAAAGGAAACCGATTTACCGATCAAGTTGATACCTTTAAGAACATCGGCAGGCAGGGAGCTGTGGTTACCATCAGAAAAATTGTTGATCTGCTGAATGTTCTTAAAAATGAAGGATTTTCTGAGGCAGCTTCTCTGAGCAGCCACGATTTTTCCGACACAGAATCTCATTCATAATTAGAAATCAACAAAAAATGCTGGATTCCCCTTTCACCCTCGTTTTAATTGACGTGCAAGCTCAGCCTCGGCAGCAATGAACCCAAACGCCGGCCAGTTGCCACCGTCATAAATTTCCTGCCAGATTTCAATTGCTCTATCTTCGCGGCCGTTTATATAGTGCCAATTACCGATACCATATCCCAGCGTGGCATTTTGGAGTGCATCAGCCGATGATTCCATTAATCGGTTTGCGTCAAAAACCCCTTTAAAAACCAGCAGCAGATCGAGATATACATCATTCTCAATCAGCTCAATTTCAGGTGTAATATCTGTAAGCAGCTGACCCGCTTCGAGATCTCTGCCCAATCTTTTCAGTGCCATATAGTACCAGTATGTTGTGGCGATCCGCATATCTTCCGTTAAGTCTAAGGCAAGTGCTTTTTCATATTCCTGCAGTGCCGATTCAAAATCTCCTTTCAAGTATAATGCCAGGCCTTTGTGGTACCATACATTCGATTTAAGGGTACTTGTGGGAATCCCCTCAGGATTGGGAAGGCCATCCGGTTCTATTTGATCCTGCATATTTCGCATCTGGGATTCAGCATTTTCAAAATCCTGAATGGCCATATCGAACATTCTGAGTGTGAGGTATCGATGCCCCCGATGGCGATACATTCTAGGGTCATCCGAATGTTTAAAAATTCCTTCTGTAAAGATTCTCACAGCTTCCCGATACTCACCCAGATAGGCAGTTCGCCGTCCAAGCCAAATAATTACATCGGGATCTTCGGGATCAATTCTGTAATCCATAATAGCCTGCAACAGATTGGCATTATACTCATCATAAACTTCAGGATTGATCTGCGGTGTTCGGAGTGTATCGCCTAAAAGTGTGTAAGCCTGCACACCGGAAGGTACGTGGGGAAGTTCATGTGTTTCCCTGCAAGCAAAAAATACCATTGGCATAATGGCAATAGCTGCAATCTGTTTTATGGAAAATCTTTTCATCTGTTTTTTTCTGATTATTTAATTTAAAACTGTACGCTCAATTCAACTTCGTCCCGGTTTCTCATCACTCTGATATTAGCTGATTCGCCTTCAGAAAAGGTATTCAACATTTCCATATAGTTGAAAATATCGGTTATGTTTTCGTTGTTTATTTGAGTGATGATGTCCCCGTCCCTGAAACCGGCTTCCTCAGCAAGCGATCCGGCTCTTACCCGATCAATCCGAAAGCCCGTACCACTGTAATTATAATCCGGCACTACACCAAGGGTTACACCTTCAAGAATTGATGGATTGTTCCCCTGATTACCGGAAGTTCTGAATTCAATCTCATCGGGACTAAGCTGATCCAATTTACGGATAATCTGTTCGGTATGATCAAGCACCCACTCCATACCTCTGTAATTTATTTTATCCGCTGTGTCTGATGCCCTGTGATAATCATCATGAGTATTCGTGAAGTAGTGAAGAACCGGGATTCCGGCCCGGCTGAAAGAGGCATGATCACTACTGCTCATTCCATCGGGTACTCTGGTAATTTCAAGTGAATCAGCGGTGATCTCATCTAGCAGATCATCCCAAATCGATGCGGTTCCTGTTCCGAATATTGAAAGCTGGCCATCATCAAGCCGACCGATCATATCGAGATTGATCATCGCCAGAACAGAATCACGCGGCATGTCCATCCGGCCCACAAAATATTCCGAACCCAGAAGCCCCATCTCTTCACCCGAGAAAGCGGCAAAAATAATGGTGCTCCGGGCGGGGTTATCAGCAAATCGATCGGCCAGCCACATCAAGCCCGCTGTTCCTGAGGCATTATCATCGGCCGAATTGTGAATTTCAGGTTCGTTATTTAAATCCATCGATATGATACCACCACTGCCCTGTCCATCGTAATGAGCTCCAATAATGATAAATCTCTCGGGGTATTCACTCCCCTCAACAGCTCCCACAACGTTTCGTGATATGTGATTCTCCATGCCCATTGCCTGTACCATGGGCCCGTTCAGAACAAATTGCTGCAGATACGTTTCCGAATCAACAAAATGCAGAAGCCCGGTCTGCTGAAAGTAATCGGCAATATAATTTGCAGTTGCTGCTTCCTGAAGTGAACCCGCAAGCCTGCCTTCTCTTTCATCTGCTGCCAGCCACTCAATATGCTCTTGCAAAAAGGGTAGGGCTTCTTTTTTTTCCGGGGTTGTGGTGCAGTTTTGAAAAACAAAAACCACCAAAAGCACCACCGAACAGTGGCTTACAATCTGTTCAAAACGATTCATACAATATTCAGTTTTTCTTGTAGCATACGGCTTTCCTGCCTATTTTTAAACTTCAAACCAATCAAAAGGTTGGGGGTGTCCTGCTTGTAATTCAAAACAGGACTGAGATCATACCCTGTGAACCTGAACCGGATCATACCGGCGTAGGGAAACCGATCTGTACGCTTGCATATTATTGCACGCTGCCCCCTCCTTCAATTTTATTGACGGAGGCAACATGCTTTACAAAACCACTTATTTTTCTATTCTCATTCCCATTCTGTTGGGATTTTTCTCTATTCAGATTCAGGCTCAAAACATTGAGGGCGTTGTTACGGATGCCTCATCGGGTGAGCCTCTTGAAGGAGCCACCATCATTGAACGAGGCACAACAAATGGCACCTCGTCCGCAGATGATGGTACATTTACACTCTCTCTTACTACTGATATCAATGAGCTGACGGTCAGCTTTATAGGTTACAGAACCATGAATGTATCTTTTACCGATGCAGATAATTTTCTGGAAATTTCCCTTGAGGAGCAGGTAATTCTATCCGGAGAAGTGTTTGTAAGTGCTCTTCGGGTTGATGATTCCACACCTATCGCATACAGCAACATCTCACGCGATATGATTGAGAGCCGAAATTTCGGGCAGGATATTCCCGTATTGATCAACAATTCTCCATCTGTGATTTCATCATCTGATGCCGGTGCAGGTATTGGGTATACCGACATGCGTATTCGGGGTGTAGACCAGGCCCGGATCAATGTAACCGTTAACGGTGTGCCGCTTAATGATTCTGAATCTCACGGTGTTTTTTGGGTGAATATGCCCGATTTTGCATCATCAACCCAAAACATACAGATACAGCGCGGAGTGGGTACTTCCACCCATGGAGCCGGAGCATTTGGAGCCACTATGAACCTCCAAACCGGTATGATGCGTCCCGATGCATATGGCGATGTAACACTGGGCGTTGGGTCGTACGGAACTCAAAAAGCCAATGTACAATTGGGCACCGGCCTGATGGAAAACGGCTGGCAGATCGAAGGGCGTCTCTCCAAAATAGATTCGGATGGATACATGGATAGAGCCGAATCAGATCTTCGATCATTCTATCTATCGGCATCGCGGCATGGCGAACGAAGCCTATTGAAAGCAGATGTTTTCTCCGGTCAGCAGGTTACCTACCAGGCGTGGAACGGCGTTCCTGAACCGATTCTTAACAACGATTCTGCACAGCTGGAAAATTATATTGCCCAGCTTTGGCTTAATGAAAATTCGGCAGCCCACTGGCGTAACAATATCGGCAACAGGCAATTCAATGAATACACCTACGACAACCAGGTAGATAACTACCAGCAAGATCATTACCAGCTTCACTATTCGTACCGTCTGATGGACAACTGGACTGCAAATGCATCCCTCCATTACACCTACGGGCGCGGCTATTTTGAGCAGTTCCGTTTGAATGACAGGCTTAGTACCTACAACATCAGCCCGATTTCAATTGGCGGAGAAGTGATAGACCGGAGTGATCTGATTCGGCGGAGATGGCTTGATAACCATTTCTATGGAGCCATTTTCTCAACGGAAATTGAGCAGAGAGACAGGTGGCAGTTCACACTTGGTGGTGGCTACAACGAGTATGATGGCGACCATTTTGGTGAAGTGATTTGGGCACGATTTGCCGGCGACAGCGATCTGGGAGACCGTTATTATGATAATAATGGCTTCAAAAGAGATTTTAACGTGTATGGAAAGCTCAACTATTACTTTTCACCAAAGTTAAATGCCTATGCCGATATTCAATACCGATCCGTCTCTTATCGCTTTCTTGGTTTACGTATTGATGGTGAAACAGGTGCTGTAAGTGATATTACTCAGCAAGAAAATCTGAACTTCCTGAACCCAAAAGTGGGCCTTGTTTACCGATTTGCTGACGGGCAGCGGGCGTTTGCATCATTCAGTGTGGGTGGAAAAGAACCCACCCGCCGCGATTATGTGGACAGTAGTGCTGACAGCCGTCCCGACCCCGAACGCCTTTTCAATTATGAGCTTGGTTACTCCGGACAATTTAACCGCCTGACCCTGGGCCTGAATCTGTACTATATGCTCTACGAAGATCAGCTTATTTTGACCGGCGAAGTGAATGATGTAGGCAACACCGTACGGGAAAATGTACCGGACAGCTATCGTGCCGGAATTGAGCTTCAGGCAGGTGTGCAGGTCAGTAGTCAGCTGCAATGGAGTGGAAATGTAACCTTGAGCAGAAATAAAATAGATCTGTACAACTATTTCCTGGATGATTTTGATCAGGGTGGCCAGCAGCTTCAGACACTTGAAAATGTGGATATTGCCATGTCGCCCGGTACCATTGCAAAATCGATGCTCTCTTATCAAACCGGCAGCTTCAGGGCAGACTGGAATTCCCAGTATATTTCCCGCCAATTTCTGGATAACACACAGAATGAAAGCCGATCCATCGACCCATACTGGGTGAATGATCTGATTTTATCCTATGAAATCAGCCGTTTCCCGTTTGCAAGAAGTGTAACAGCAGCACTTCAGATCAATAATATTCTGAATGAGCGATATGTATCAAACGGATACACATTCGGGTGGATTTCAGGTGGTGAACAGCAGCATTTTAACTATTACTTCCCGCAGGCAGAAAGAAACGTGATGCTGAATGTGAAGATTGGTTTTTAAAGCGTAAAAGTTGTCGAGAAATGTCACGGAAATCCCTTTCGTGACATCTATTTTAAAAACTTGATAGTGCAAACTTTATATAAAATTGATAGCGCAAACATTCTGTTTGTGCTATCAGTTTACTAACCAATACTCTCTAAGGAAGATTATCCAGCTCGTGTGAACTCACAAATGTGGTGTACTCGTAGCCACCGTAATTGTTATCGAAGTAGCTTTCCAGGAAGTTTACCACAATGTCTTCAGAAAAATCTGTCATTGGCAGATAACAGTGCCAGATACCCAATATGTTTCCATTTGGGCCATCCGGTGAGCTTGCCCGCCAGTAGGTGTACTGAAAACGATTATCAGCCTGTTCAATAACCGATTTATCGAAGTAGATGTTGAAATAACGAAAAATATATCTGTCTGAGACCTGCCTGTGAGGCTGGCTTCCATAACAGCCAAAAGGCGCCGGAAGAAGCCGCCCGGGCTCTTGCAATGGATTAAAATCGGGAGCAGCCTCAAGGCTGCCGGCCATCATATCTCTCTCTTCACCGGGACCCATCGGGGATTCAGGCGGTACCATTACAAACCGAATACTGATTTGAGCAATTTCAGGATTATCCTGAACAGAAACCGTTTGTGTGGCATCACAACTCAACAACATAAACGACAGGATAACTATCGATATGTGTAGTTTGCTCATCATCAAGAGTTCGTTATTCGGCTAATTCAATGCGAAGAGGTACTTTTGTAGTGTCCCAGTGAATAACCAAATGCCCGCCTTCATTGGTAATATTCTCAAAGTAGATCATCATCTGCTCCATATGGAATGATTCCTCCGGCTGAACCGTAACCCTCAGAAAGTCCTCAGCCGCATCATATTGAGTTCCCCACGAGAGTTTATTGTTGATGATGATTGTCCACTCGCCCTCACCCGGAATTGTATAGAGTGAGTAAGTACCTTCAGGCACAAGTTCCCCTTCAATCAGCACATCATCTGAAAAAACAACAGCGGTTGATTCATTAGCTCCCGTTCGCCAAACCTCATTAAATGGAACAAGTCCTCCAAATATCTGCCGGTCATTTACAGATGGGCGTCCATAAGTGAGATAGATCTCAGTTAAACCGATTGTCTGCGCTACAGATGCATTGGGGCTTGCCCAAACACGGTCTGTAGTTCGTTCCTGTGCGAATGAATTTTGAGTAACAAATAGTGTAGCTGCTGCAAAAAGAATTCCAATCAGGTAAGTTTTCATAAACTGGTAGTTAGTTTTAAAGTTCGCCTTATTATAGTGAGTCTTGAAGTAAATGTGGAAAATCTTTTTTGAATTTCGCCAGCTTCGGAGCAATCACCACAGAGCAGTATCCTGCATTGGGGTTATTATTAAAATAATTCTGATGATAGTCCTCTGCAGTGCTGTAATTAATGATCGGTGTAACTTCAGTTACGATGGGATCATCCCATAAATCAGAATCATTTGTTTTTCGAAGTGATTTCAGTGCGATGTCTCTCTGCTCAGGCGTAAAATAAAAGATAGCTGAACGATACTGCGTACCTATATCAGCGCCTTGTCTGTTCAATGTTGTGGGATCATGCGTGTGCCAGAAAACTTCAAGCAGCTCTTCGTACGAAATTACTGAAGGATCAAACTCCACCCGGGCAACTTCTGCATGACCCGTTTTACCTGAGATAACCTGCTGATATGTGGGATTTTCAACATGCCCGCCTGCATAGCCCGATTCAACTGCGATCACGCCATTTACCCGTTGATAAATAGCTTCCACACACCAGAAACAGCCGGCTCCAAAAACGGCAACTTCTGTTTCATTTTTGTTTGATTTTTCATCCATTACATTCATAGATAACAATAGTATAGTTGAAATTAATAAAGTGCCCATAGGTTTAAGAATTGTTTACAGGATTTTTGCCAAATATTGTAACACTCCGGCATTGGAACATTCAAATGCGATGTTACAATCAGCTAAACGCTAAAGCTTTCGTAAACGTGCCTGACCTGAATAACTTCAGGATACGATAATTTGCCGGATTATCTGTTCTTTTGAAATGCAGGTAAGATGAAAATTGAAAGTAATCCGGAAAGCATACAGGTGATGACTGCCGTTAGCAGAATCGTATGAATGGTGATGGAGTTATCAAGCATCCAGCCAACCAAAAAAGGGCTCAATGCAGTGCTTAACACCATGATCGTGCCAAACAGACTTTGAACCGTACCTATTTTATCAGCACCGTAAATTTCGGTAAACAGTGCAGCTTTAATTGTTGTAGCCAGCCCCATGGTTACTCCAATCATACCCATATAAATAAATGCAGCCCAGTTTGCTTCGAAGAAAAATGCGATCAGAATTCCAAACGTCATTGGAACAAGCATCAACGGGAAGAGATTTTGAGCTGAAAATCGATCGATTAGCGGACCGGAGATCAATCCCATCAGAATACGTGATACGGCAAATGCTATAAAAGCTGATGCGATCAGAGTGGTTGTCCATCCAAGGGCCTCAGCTGCTGCAATTTGATAGAGAAAAAGACCGGTAACCCAAAAGGGAGGCATTAAAATGGCCGGCAAAAGAAAAAAGGTTCTGTTGTCACTGAAAACCGTTCTGTAATTTTCCCGGGCAGTTGGAAGTTCTTTGGCATCTGCTTCAGTTCCAGTTTCCACATACTTCTCATTACGTATCAGCCTCCACAAAACCGGGATAAAGATAAATGCGATGAATGCAGCGATGAGTCCCCAAATGGTTCGCCAGCTGAATGCAATCAGCATCGCTGCCAGAATGGATGGCAGAAGTGCCTCACCAAGCGGATATCCAAGTGCTGAAATACTAAGTGCCTTCCCTCGCTGGCCATCGAACTTCTTAGCCATGGTTGCCTGAGCAGTATGGCCGCTGAGCCCCTGGCCGGATAATCTCAGCATTATTAATGCCAGGAAAAGCATGGAGATGTGCCATGAAACAGCCATCAAAGCACTTGCAAAAAGCAATCCAAATGCCACATACATACTGTACTGGCGCAGAGGTATCCGGTCAATCCACTGCCCAAGCCATGGCAAGGCTACAGCACCGGTAAGTGTAGCTGCAGAGTAGAGCGTGCCAAATGATGCGTTGCTCAACTCAAATGCAACCAGAAAATAGGGAACAAAAAGTGATATGAGGAATGTTTGGCCAAAACTGGAAAAGAATGTGAATGAAACTGCAAAAGAGAGAAGCCGTTTCTCTTTTTGGACAAATGCCAGGTATGTCATTAGAATTTGGGTGCCGTATTAAATGATTATAAGATTCAAAAATACGGCTTTTTCAGCTCAATAAGAACGATTTACCACACTTTTTAACCGAAGCGCTTCCAAGCAAATAAGGTGTTTTCGATTAGAATAACACCCAGAAAAGCATCAGGAGGATAAACACCCAAACAGCAGCCTGAAGAGCTTTAGACTGCTTCGGAAACTCATAGCCACAAATGGGGCATTCGTCTTCGGATGAATCCACTTCCATTGCACAACCGGGGCATTCTGTTTTGCTCATAAAAAATCGGAACTGCTATAATCTTTCAGTTAATTTTGAAACTGTGATAATATAAATAGTAACAAAAACCTATATTACTGTATATTAGAGACACTATTCGTTCATTGTTGCCCTGTAAATATAGTTACATTATCCATTCCCAATGAAAATACGAATCATATCTGCTGCATTCACAATTCTGTTTTTGACAGCCGGATGCACTTTATTCAGCAGCAGTGATGATGATACCCTGACCGATTTTGGACCAATAACTTTCACCATGACCGGAGAACTGAATGGTACCATTACTCAGGAACATTCAGAAACACGGGCTGAGTGGATGTCCATACAGAGTCTTGATGAAGTGCATGCCCGTTTTTTCTCATCAAACAGAGATACCGTAGATAATGAGGATATCTGGCAAAGATATGGATTGGCATTTGTACGAAATTCAGAGTGGCCTGCCACCGGAACTTATGGTGTCACTTCACTTGATGACCTCAGGAATAATAGTAATAATCAGTTTTTTATCCGTCTTCAATCATTATACAGGCAGACGCCACTCTCCAATGATGAATCATCAATTTTTCTTCTGGACTATGTATTCATCGCAACGGATGGAACGGTTACAATTACTGCATCCACCAATGAAATTCTCAGAGGTGAATTTAAACTCACTTTCATGATGTTCGAAAAGCGTTCATGGGATACAATTGAAGAAATCGTGGAAGGGCCTCAGGAAAATGCTCTTGAGATTGAGGGTTCATTTCATCTTGATCTCCTTAAAGACAGGGTTAGTCAACTC
>JAFIES010000137.1 GCA_020832415.1 Balneolaceae bacterium
ATACGTTCAGAGCAGACACCGAAAAATTTGGAGGCTAGCCTCCATTCAAATGACATTGACACTGCGTGTCAATATCCATATTGTATCATTAATCTAAACTAATAAACCTAAATATCGGTCAAGCCAATTCAGGGATTGACAAACATTCATAATTCGTTATTCGGCGTTCATCATTCTTCCCCTTCTTATACGAAACAAAATTTTTCTGTAAGGAATCTTCTGTTTCCGGTTCATATAAATAAAAACCATGGAAACAGAAGAGTTTGATGCGTCCCGGTTTTTGGGGCGAAGCGTGCGGGAAATGCAGCCTGATGAACAGCCCCGGGAAAAGCTGATGAAATATGGTGCAGACAGTCTGTCTGACGCAGAGCTTCTTGCCATTCTGCTGCGAACCGGAACCAAAGGATTGAATGTAATTGACACATCACGTGCACTGCTAGACCGTTTTGGCGGGCTTCGAAATCTTTCAAAAAAGAACTGGCAATCGCTCAAAGTAATACCGGGCATTGCCAAGGTTAAAGCTATTACACTTGAAGCAGTCTTCGAGCTCTCCCGGCGGCTGCAGGTTGCCTCTCTTGGCGAACAGGTGCAGATGCACTCCCCCGAGCTGGTAGCCGCTTTCTTCAGGCCCCGCCTGCGCGATCTGCCTCATGAAGAGTTTTATGTTGCATTTCTGAACAATGCCAGGGTTTTGATTGGTTACAAACGCATCAGTTCAGGCGGCAGCAAAGCTACTATTGTGGATGTTGCCGAAGTAATGAGACAGGCTATTCTTAACCAGGCCAACAGTATTATTCTTGCACATAATCATCCATCCGGTTATGCAAAGGAATCAGCTGCAGATATCCGCCTGACCAAACGAATTGCCGAATCGGGGGATCTTCTAAGTATTCCGGTTGACGATCATATCATTATTGCAGGCGATGAATTTATAAGTCTCAAAGAAAAAAAGCTGTTCTGATTTCGCCTGCAGATTAATTTTGCAGTAAATCTATTTGCTCAATTTCTCTCTTCTTCTATATTTAAGGATTAATTAATTCTAATAAGTGGAAAAGCTATGGACTACTCTGAACTTGTACACGCCTTGAAGAGTGGAGAAACCAGAACAGCAAACCGGCTGATTGGAGAAGCCACACCCATTCTGAGAAAGTACCTTATTTCCAAGGTGAATGCTTCGCCTGAAGATGCTGATGATTCCATTCAACAAATGTTTGAGTATATCATTCCAAAAATATTAGAGGACGATATTAATAACCCAACCGGCTTGCTTTCCTACATGTTAAAAGCGGCCCGACACAGTTACTACAAAATTGTACGCGATTTCGACCTCGATAAATTTGATGAAATCGAGGAACAGCTCGTAACAGAAGCCGACCAGGCCTGGCTGCTTATGAATGAAGATCAGGCTAATATTTTGCTGCGATGTATAGAGGGGCTGCGAAACAGTTACCGGGAATTTGCACGTTTTTTATTCGACTATCCATCTGCAAATACTGAAGATATCGCTGATAATTTTGAAATTTCCCCGGCCAATGCGTGGACCCGAAAGCACAGAGTACTCAAAAAACTAACAGATTGCGTAAGCCTTGAGACATAATTTTTAAAAAAAAGTGTAAGGAATTTGAAAAATCCGGTTCATACATACGAGAGGTTGTAGTTAAAAAAGAAACTGACAACTCAGGAGCATAAAAAAGGCTAGAAAAATGAGTGAAGAAAAAAACATCGAGATATTAAAGTCCATCGAAAATTTCATCAATGGAGAACTGTCGCAATCTGAAATAGATGATCTTTGGGTTGAGTTTTTGAAAAACCCGGAATATTACAAACTGTTTGAAACCGAACTTCATCTGAAGGCGCTTATCAAAAAAGGTGTAAAGCCCAACTTTATTGATGATGTTGGCAAAGTAAATGAACCCACCACGCATTATCTCTACAAATATAAGGCATGGATAGTAGCAGCTGCCGCTGCCTTGTTGATAACCATAGGGTTACAATTCTTCTCTATTGATGAACAGCAAGCCATGCAGCAGTGGGCCATCTCATCCATCGATAAAACCGAGATGCTGGGTGCAGATGTCTACCGATCAGACGAGCAGGAAGTTGCCTCCGTTGATATCGCCATTAACGAAGCTCTTGCACTCGCCTACAATGATGAAACAGTAATTGCTATTGAACGTTTTCGCGAACTTCTTACACTCTCCCCCACAGACCAGCAGCGTGTACGAATCGAAATGAACCTTGGCATTCTCCTCTATAATGTTACTGCTTACGAATCAGCAGCTGTACATTTTGAGTCGGTGGTTGAGTTCGAGGAGGCTGATATCAATTTCAAAGAAAAAGGATATTGGTTTCTTGGCAACGCCTATCTAAATATGGGTCAGCTTCAGGAAGCGCGCGATGCCGTATTCGAAGCATACACAATGAGCGGCCGTTTTCAAAACCCAGCGTTGGCACTTCTTAAAAATCTCGATTTACGCCTTGGGAATATCCCCCCGGATGAAGTACGATAAGTACCACTGAATTTTATCACTCAGTATGCAAAGCTCTTGGAATTGGATCCTTGAGCTTTTTTGTATGGTTCATCAAATAATCGTGAACACCAATTACAGGCTTATCTTTCTTGGGTACAATCCTTTTGTATTTACCACTGTTTTTCAGAACCCAGCGTTGGCTGTTGTCTGATTGATAGAGATCAAATAAGAAATTCATGTATTTCTTCAATGCAGGGTGTTCAATCGGAGCGAGCAGTTCTACACGGGCATCAAGATTTCGATGCATCCAGTCTGCTGATCCGATGTAGTACATATGGTTTCCTTGATTATGAAAATGGTAACAGCGGGAATGCTCCAAAAATCTGCCAATTATTGAGTGCACATGAATATTTTCGCTCAGCCCTTTCTTTTGTGGGATCAACCTGCAGACACCCCTAACAAAAAGATCAATTTTTACTCCGGCCTGAGACGCCTTATAGAGCTGCTGGATAATCAGCGGATCCTCAAGACTATTCATTTTTGCCCGGATTCTTGATTCGCGTCCGGCTTTGGCTTCTGAAATTTCCGTATCAATCAGATCTCTGATACTGTTGCGCAGATGTTTCGGCGCTACAAGTGCTTTCTTGAACGACTGGTCAGGTGCATAGCCGGTAAGCAGATTAAACACATCAGAAACATCGGATGCAAGATCTCCGCGACAGGTGAAATAACCGAAATCTTCGTAAAGTTGTGCAGTATCGGGGTGATAGTTGCCCGTTCCAATATGCAGATAACGACGAATTGCACCATGTTCTTCACGAACAACAATGGTTAGTTTCGTGTGGATTTTAAGCCCCGGTATTCCATACGATACATGAACTCCGGCATTCTCGAGGCGGTGTGCCCAGGAGATATTCCGCTCTTCATCGAACCTGGCCTTCAGTTCTATCAAAACCGCCACCTGCTTGTCTGCCTCAGCAGCTTTAATCAGGGAGTGCATTAGTGGAGAATCGCTTGATGTTCTGTAGAGCGTTTGTTTTATGGCAAGAACCTTTGGGTCAGACGCTGCCTCTTCAACAAATCGTTGTGTGGACGTTTCAAAACTGTGGTATGGATGATGAACTATAAAATCTTCATTTCGAATGGTTTTGAATACACTTGGCGACTCTTCATCCATCGAGTGCCTGAAAACAGGGTGTAAAACCGGCGTCCATCCCTCAACCTTCAAGTGGCTGAATCCCTTGATATTTGCCAGCTCCATGGCATCTGCCAGGCCGATAGGCCCTTCCATCTCATAAACATCACTTTTTATCACGCCTAAATGCTCAAAAAGGTAGCTCTTCACATCTTTCGGCATACTTTTTTCAACTTCAAGCCGAACAACCTTCGCAAATTTTCGCTCCCGAAGCTCCTCTTCGATCATCTCAAGAAGATCGTCTGCCTCCTCTTCGTTTCGTTCTATATCTGCATTTCGGGTTACCCGAAAAACGTGGGTTGAAATCACATCAACACCCGGAAAAAAACGATCTATTTTTTCAACAATCAGGTCCTTAAGCGATAACAACGTAACTTTATCTTCCTGATTTTCCAGCTCAATCCAGCGAGGCCTGTTGGATGGTATTTTGATCCTCGCGAAAAGCTCCTTACCCGATTTTCTCTGTTTCAATTTAATAGCAAGAGACCTGCTCTTATTGGAAATAAAGGGAAACGGATGTGCTTCATCAACTGCGAGAGGGGTTATTATCGGGTAGATTTGATTCTCAAAATAGTCATCCGCTTTCTGCTGAAGCTCTTTATTAAGGGCTTTATACGGCTTGATGGATATCCCCTCTTTTTGAAGCGCCGGTATAAGATCATCCAGAAAGCAGCTCCTGTAATCTTTGATCATCTTCAGAACCTCTTTTCGTATTTCTCTCAGCTGCTCTTCGGGGGTTCTGCCATCAACCGTAAGTTCTGTTACGCCCGCATAAAACTGGCGCTTCAAACCACCCACCCTTTTTTGGAAAAATTCGTCCAGATTTGAACATACAATCCCAATAAACTTCACTCTCTCCATTAGTGGCAGATCTGCTCGTTTTGCCTCGGCCAGTACCCTTTTGTTAAATTTTAACCAGCTTAACTCGTAGTTTTCAAAATAATCAGGGCCGGAAATTTTTAGCTCATCAATTTGCATCGTTTTCTTGTGAATAAAAGTTTAGCATATCTTACCTCAAATGTTATGCAGCAGCGTTTGCCAAACCCTGCCTCATGGCATACATTTCAGAATAAAGTTATGTATTATTGTATTAACAAAGTATAAATAAACCATTTACGCTAACGCAGTGCAAAACCCTCTATTGGATCCCCACGATAAAGAACCGGTAATTGAAGAGAATCTTCGTCCTGCCAATCTGCAGGAGTTTGTTGGCCAGCAAAAGGTTATTCAGAATCTTTCCATTTTTATACAGGCAGCCAAAAAACGCGGGGAAGCACTCGATCATGTGATTCTCTCAGGCCCTCCCGGACTGGGAAAAACTACCCTGGCCTATATCATTGCACGGGAGATGGGTGTTCAGATCAAACCGACTACCGGCCCTGTTTTGGAAAAACCGGGCGATCTTGCAGGACTTCTCACCAACCTTGAACCCGGCGATGTACTGTTCATTGATGAAATTCACCGGCTCAACCCTGTTGTGGAAGAGTACCTCTACTCAGCCATGGAAGATTATAAGCTTGATATAGTGATTGACTCCGGGCCGAGTGCTCGAAGTGTTCAAATCGATCTGAACCATTTTACACTGGTTGGTGCAACTACCCGAAAAGGACTGCTTACTGCACCACTCCGTGCCCGTTTTGGTATCGACATGCGGCTTGATTACTACGATACCGAACTACTGCAGCGAATTGCCCTGCGAACCGCGCATATTCTCGATTTTGGAATCACTGAAAAAGGTGCTCATGAAATTGCACGCCGCAGCCGGGGCACACCGCGAATTGTAAATAAACTTCTGCGCAGAACCCGGGATTTCGCCCAGGTTGATGGCCTCACCTCTATCGATGATGCTATTGCCGATAAAGCCCTGAATGCCCTCGATGTAGACCGAAATGGGCTTGATGATATGGATGTACGCATACTGAAAGCAATCATTGAAAATTACAAAGGCGGGCCTGTTGGCCTGGGAACCCTCGCCGTTGCCGTTGGTGAAGACAAGGGCACCATCGAAGAGGTGTATGAGCCGTTTTTGATTAAAGAAGGATTTTTACAGAGAACGCCAAAAGGGCGAGTGGCAACAGCAAAAACCTACCAATACCTGAATATTGATTTGCGGCAGAAGGAGGGTGATGAGCCTGGCCTGTTTGGTTCAGGTAAGTAGCACCAAATTCTTGCTTTAAACCTATTGATTATTCTTTAATAAATAGTTAAATCCCATTCATGTCCGCAAAATAAAGCCGGCAAATTCCCGGGATTAGCTTACAAGAGACAGGGAGTACAGCACAAAACCTCTAAATGAGAAAGAGGTAAACATGAAAGCAACTCTGTTCCTTTACACATTACTGCCATTAAAGGTTTACTCACAGGCTACATTGCCCATCAACTATATGCACATGTGTGCCCAGGTTACTGACCACTACGGGCCGGCGCCAGAAGCCGCACGATTTTTGAGGCTGTGTGAAGAGGAGATTGTGAAAGTTCATGGGATGTAAAACCAGCTTTTTTTACTCATTAAATCACACTTATTATGAATGAAAAAATAATCAGCATAACACTGTTTCAATTACTGCTTATTGTTTTCGCAGCAAAGCTTTTGTTCCCAACTGCCGGTCATACACAGGCCGGAGAGCGATACGACGGCCCCATCATCGACATGCACCTGCACGCGCACACGGTGGCATCCTACGGACCCGAGCCTATCCCAATGTGCACCGCCGAGGAACCGGTGATTTATCTGGGCCTCGATCCCCAAATACCAATGACTCTCGATCGGGTCACCGCCCCCTGCGCCAACCCGGTCTGGTCGTCGGCCACCGACGAGGAGCTCTTGCGTGAGACCCTCACGACCCTGGAGCGGCACAATATCGTGCTCGCCGTAACCGGGGGACCGCTAGACGAGGTTACACGGTGGCACGAGGCGGCACCGGAGAGGATCATCCCCGCGATCTCCTTCCTTACCGGCCGGGCCAGCGGGGCTCAGGCCGGCGGGGTAGAAGGGCTCCGGAATCTCTTTTTAGACGGACGGTTCGAGCTCTTTGCGGAGGTTGGAGCACAGTACGAAGGGCTGGCCCCTAACGACCCCTCATTGGATCCGTTCTATGCGCTCGCCGAAGAGCTCGACATTCCGGTGGGAATGCATCTGGGCGAGGGTCCGCCCGGTGCAGCCTACAATCTCTATCCGAACTATCGTGCGGCCCTGGGCCGTCCCCTCCTGCTTGAGGACGTGCTGATCCGCTACCCAAAGCTCCGCATCTACGTGATGCATGCAGGGTGGCCTCTAATCGAAGAGATGATGGCCATCCTCTATTCACATCCCCAGGTTTACGTAGACATCGCCGGAGAAAACTGGGGGCATCCCCGCAAGGAATTCCACCGCTACCTGCAGCGCCTCGTTGAATCAGGCTTTGGGCAGCGCATCCTCTTCGGTACCGATCAGATGGTGTGGCCGGGAACGATCGAAGTGGCGATCGAGAGTATCCAGTCGGCGGACTTCCTCACCACCGGGCAGAAGCAGGACATCTTCTACAACAACGCCGCACGGTTTTTACGGTTGAGTGATGATGAAATCGCAAAGCATCATGAAATGTAAAGGATTTTTCAGTGGTGAATGATTTCCCTTTTTTTTGTATTTTTTCAAGCTTAATGAAAAACCGGAAACAATCTGACTAATCTGTAATGAAAAACCTGTTTACCTCTGAATCTGTATCCGAAGGGCATCCCGACAAAGTTGCCGACCAAATTTCAGACGCTATTCTTGATGCAATGCTCACTCAGGATCCCAATTCCCGCGTGGCCGTGGAAACACTGGTTACCACCGGGCTTGCAGTTGTATCGGGCGAAGTGAGAACAGAAGCCTATGTAGACATTCAGGAGACCGTACGCCAGGTGATTCGCGATATCGGTTATACGAAAGCAAGTTATCGGTTTGATGCCGATTCGTGCGGTGTGCTTTCTGCGATCCACCAGCAGAGTGAAGATATTGCACGCGGCGTGGATGAAGGCGATGAAAAACAGATGGGTGCCGGCGACCAGGGCATGATGTTTGGCTATGCCAACAGGGAAACAGAAGAGTATATGCCGATGACCCTGCAATACTCACACGATCTCCTGAGAAAACTTGCCCATATTCGAAAAGAGACCGCATTGATGCCCTACCTCGGCCCCGACAGCAAAAGCCAGGTAACTGTTGAGTACGATGAGAACAACCAGCCAAAGCGTGTTGATACAATTGTAATTTCAACACAGCACGATGATGGTGTGGAGCAGTCACAGATCAAACAGGATATCAAAAAACATCTCATTTCATCCGTAATTCCTGAAGAGCTTTTGGATGCGGAAACCATTCTTCACGTAAACCCAACCGGTAAGTTTGTGATTGGCGGCCCGCACGGCGATGCCGGTCTCACCGGACGTAAAATTATTGTGGATACCTATGGAGGTCGCGGTGCCCACGGTGGTGGCGCTTTTTCCGGAAAGGATGCTTCAAAAGTAGACCGAAGTGCGGCATATGCAACGCGCCACATCGCGAAAAATGTGGTAGCAGCCGGGCTGGCCGATGAAATTTTGGTGCAGGTAGCGTATGCCATCGGTGTTACTGAACCCGTATCGATTAATGTAAACACATACGGTACCGGAAAAGTGAATGATGCAAATCTTGCCAAAGCTATTTTGGATGTATTTGACTTAACTCCCGGCGGAATCATCTCGCGCCTGGAACTTAAAAAACCCGGATTCAGAAAAACCGCTGCATACGGACACTTTGGCCGCAGCGAGTTCAACTGGGAAAAGCTCGACTATGTAGATAAAATTGCCAACGCGGTTAAATAACTGCTGCTCGGCTGAATAAAGAGCAGAATTTCAGTAGCCAATTTTGTGATGTTTTTCATATAATGGCACATGCTCGATGTTCGGAATCTCACCAAAAAAATTGACGGCAAAACTATTGTAGAGAATATCTCCTTCACTCTTAACGAGGGAGAAATTCTCGGTTTTGTTGGCCCAAATGGCGCCGGAAAAACCACCACCCTTCGAATGCTGGCTTGCTGTACCCTGCCCGCATCCGGAAACGCCACTCTCGATGGGCTGGATCTTGTGAAAGATGATATGCAGATACGCCGAAAAATTGGATATCTGCCCGAAGTTCCGCCGCTTTATGAGCACATGAAAGTGGTAACTTACCTCCGCACCATCGCCCGGTTTAAAGGTATCCCGGCCAACCGGCAAAATGATGCTGTGGATCATGTGATTGAACGCTGCTTTATCAATAAAATGAGTGTGCGCGAAATTGGGAAATTGTCCAAAGGGTACAGGCAGCGTGTAGGCCTTGCGCAAGCGATTCTTGGTAATCCCCGATTGCTGCTTCTGGATGAACCAACATCCGGCCTCGATCCCGGGCAGATCAGTGAGATGCGTGAAATCATACGGAGTGCAGCTAAAAACTCCATGGTTATTTTCAGCACTCACATACTTCAGGAAATACAGAACCTCTGCCACCGTATTGTTCTTATTAAAAACGGAACCTTAACCTACCAGGGACGGCTCGATCAGTACGGGCTGGCTGATGATGGAATAACACATCTTGTGTTACGGTTAAAAGGAGATCGCAAAGTAATTGAGTCTGCACTAAACCTCGAAGGCCATGATATCTCTTATCAGCTAGGAGAGCAGACAAACGGCTCAGCCGAAATCAAAGCGAATGTTCAATTTCCTGAAGATACAGCCACGCAGACAGCAATCCTGAAAGAGCTGCTCAACCAAAATATCACCGTGCTTGAAGTTTCTCCAAAAGCAAAAGATCTGGAGCATACCATCCTGGAATTTATGAGAAGCGAATAATCCCCATGCTGAATATCTACCGAAAAGAACTGTTTACCTACTTCTGGAGCCCCATCGCCTACATTGTGGTTCCGGTTTTTCTGCTGATCAGCGGCTACTTTTTCTCATTCAGCCTCTACTACCTGAAGCTCGCAACCATGAGCAACGCATTTCATAATATGTCGATTCTGCTGCTGCTTTTGGTGCCGGTTATGACCATGCGTCTCATCTCTGAAGAAAAAAGCTCGGGCACTCTTGAACTGCTTTTCAGCATGCCCGTATCCATCGGAAATATTTTGTTTGGCAAATTTCTTGCTGCTGTATCCCTTTTGCTGATCATGCTGGCCGGGTCTCTGATATTTATCATACCACTGATTATACATGCTGAACCCGATTTTGGGCCCATTTGGGCAGGCTATCTGGGAATTTTTCTGTTAGGCACCTGCTATATCTCGATTGGGCTGTTTGTATCATCCCTGACCGAAAACCAGATTGTTGCAGCTCTTGGCACAACAGCCATTCTGATACTCTTCTGGTTTATACGCTATATCGGAAATTTTGAAGCGCTGCAGTTTATCAATCTCCCGTTCGAGTTCATCTCAACATCAACACATCAGGGTGATTTTGTAAGAGGGCTGATCAATTTTTCATCTGTAATTTACCTTTTAAGCCTTACCGGTTTGTTTTATGGGCTGGCCTGGCTTCGGGTACATCTGCTGAGGTTTGGGTAAATGAATGATAATTTTACCATCACAATTCCAGCGAAAACACAAGGTTTAAGTAATCACCCGGCAAACATTGCGCTTCATCTTATAGTGTCGTAATATGACACTATGAAACTGAGCTCAAAACATCGTAAAACCTTACAAGCGATTTTTGATAATCCTGTAAGATCTGATGTGGAGTGGAAAAAGATCGAATCTTTGTTTGTTGCCTTAGATGCAGAAATCAGCGAAGGGCGCGGATCACGGATTCGGGTTGCACTGAACGATGTGCGAGCGGTTTTTCATCGCCCACATCCTCAGAAGGAGACAGATAAAGGAGCACTGAAGTCTGTTCGGCGATTCTTAAAGGAAGCCGGAATTACACCATCCAAAATGTAACAGTTATGTTAAACTATAAAGGATATCACGGAAAAGTTGAGTTTGATGAAGAAGCCGGTCTTTTTCATGGAGAAGTTGTGGATTTACGCGATGTGATTACGTTTCAAGGGAAAAGCGTTGACGAACTTGAACAAGCCTTTCGCGACTCGATTGATGATTATTTGGAGTTTTGTCAGCAACGAGGCGAGGAGCCGGATAAACCCTTTTCTGGTCGCTTGATGCTTCGACTTCCAACTGAGGTACATCGAAAGGTATATGTTCGCGCAAAAAAGGAAGGGAAAAGCCTGAATGAGTATATATCTGAAAAACTATCCCTGGTGAATTAACTGCCAACCCATTTTTCTGCCACATGAATAAACTTTCGGTTTTCATCATCGCTATAAGCCTGGCTTTGGGGTTCCTATTTTTGAACCTGATAGGCGATAAGCTCGATTTTCGCATCGACACCACCCGCGACAGCCTCTACTCCTTATCTTCTCAATCAAAGCAGATTTTAGATCGCCTGGATGAGGAGGTTCACATCATCCATTTTTATCTGCAGAACGACCCGCGATATTCCCCAACCCTCGAACTGCTCCGGGAGTATCAGCGCAGCTCCCCCAATATCTCAGTTGAATTGTACGATATAAACAGCAGTCCATCTGTGGCCGATCGATATAATGTTCGTTTCCAGGGAACCACCATCATCCGAAAAGGAGATCGTATTGCAGAAGTGTATGGCAGTGATGAAGTGAGCATATCAAACGGCATCTACCAGCTGCTGCATCAATCGGACAAGAAGATCTATTTTACCGGCGGACATGGCGAGTTCGATATTTTCAGCCGGGTTTCTGAAGATCACCTTGAGCTTGAAGGGGAAGAGGATCGACCTATTTTTCTTCATCAGCGGCAGGGAATGCTCAAACTCAAGGAGACCCTTGAACTCATGAGCTTTGAAGTGGACAAACTGTTTTTACAACAAGAAGGGCGGGTACCCGATGATGCTGATCTGCTCGTGATCGCCTCCCCTCTCGAACCCTTTTTGCCGATGGAGTTGCAGGCTATCCGAACTTATCTTGAAAATGGCGGGAATGTGCTGGTAACGCTGCGTCCTTTTCTGGATGGAGGCCTGAGTCCGCTGCTAAACGAATATGGCATTTTACCGCAGAACAACATGGTTATCGATTTTGGCAACCACTTCTGGAATGATGCCATGGCACCGGCCGTAGGTTCGTATGAGGAGCACCCCATCACACGTGATATGCCTCTTACATTTTTCCCGGGCATTCAGGAAATAGAGTTTGTTGATCCGGTACCGGATCATATAAAACCGTTAATTCTCTTCACTTCAACGGAACAAAGTGCAGCTGTAAACAGCCAGAGTGAAATTGAAAATCTTCGCAATGCAAATCCTGTCTACAGGCCACACAATCTGATGGCTGTTGTTGAGGTTCAACAGAATCAAACAGAGAACAGAATTGCTGTAATTGGCTCAGGTGGATTTGCCACGAACGAATATCTCAATTATCTCGGAAATCAACGGCTTATGACCAACACCATTAACTGGCTGATGGCAGAAGAAGTGCTTCTTGATCTCGAACCCGTTACCTACGAACTGCCGGTTATAAACCTTACCAACAGGCAACTCAGAAATACATTTATCATATCATCACTCTTAATACCCGGCCTTTTTGTGATTGCCGGTGTTTTTGTGTGGTACAGGCGCAGAATAGAATGAAGAATATTCATCCAACAGCTTTAAAATTCGCAATCGGTGCGCTGATTCTCGGATTAGTGTACGTCCTGTTGGTACTTTTTGAAAACGTTCATCACACACATGAAGAAGATGGAGTTGTTATTCAGGGGCACGAAGATCACATGCATGTCACCTATCAACCGGTGTTTGAAATTGAGCCCACTGAAATTCAATCCATTACAGCATATTTTCCTGCAGAACGGGCAGTTATTTCCATTCGTGATGGTATGATGACAGCCGGTCAGTTATCATCAGACTGCACTGATCTGCGTGACTGGTCAGCTCATCAAATTCAAGCAGATCGTGAAGAACAACTAACTGAAAGAGAGTATCGTGAATTCAGAAATCTCTATTCAAAAATCACTCCTGATTTCAGAATAAATACGTTGCCTGAAGGTGAAGATTATGGATTATTAAATCCAGATGGCTGTATTTCCATTCAAACGGAAGACGAACAGTACTTCTTTCAATTTGGCAGGCAGAGTGCACAGGGCTTCTCCCGATATATGCGGATCAACCGAATGGAACCTGTCTATGTGGTTTCACGTTATTTCTATACAGAGCTACAGAATTTTATCGAAAGAGATTAATCATGCGAAAAGCATTTATCAGCTGCCAATCACCGAATCATTACCTAAAGCACACATTTCTTTCTTATTTTACCTGAAAGGAGCTAACAATAAATGAGAGGAGACTTATGAAATCAACATTTGTACACGCAATTGTAGCGCTCGACCAGTCTGAAGCCAGTGACCTGATTATTGAAACCCTGCCACACTTTAAAAAACTGGGCACAAAAAAGGTGACGTTGGTAACTGTGGTTTCAGTTCCCTTTACCGGAGAGCGAACTGAATTCAATACCAAGCCGTATTACCAAAAACTGAAGGCTTACAGAAAGCAGCTTGAAGAGCACGATTTTGTGGTTGAGATCGATCTTCGGTCAGGTACGTATTTCTACCCTCCTACTGAAATTCTTACCTCAGCCGATGAGCATGATGCCGATTTTGTAATCATCAGTAACCGTGGTCAGAGCAAAGTTCAGGAGATGTTGCTCGGCAGTACAGCATCCGAGGTACTTCAGCGTTCCCGTATTCCTGTTTATCTGATTAACATCGATATGGAAGCTGATGACGAAAACCCAAACGAGCGTCGCCTTGTTATTACAAAATCGGTTGAAAAAACCCTGAACCACGTTATTCACGCCACTGATTTTTCTGACACGGCAAACCGAGCATTCGATGTAATAAGGGATCTCGACAACGAGGGCAAAATCGATAAAATTTCCTTTGTTCATGTGCAGGGTCACCATGCGATTGCACTGAAGGATCCTGCAAGTTTTGATACACTCACAGCAAAATCACAGGAACAGCTTGAGGATATGCGAAATTCTCTCTCTGATAAAACCCGTAATAACTCAGAATTCATCATCACATTCGGTACACCCGGTAAAGAGATTATCAGTGCAATTGAAAGCAGCGGCGCTACACTCGTAGTAATGGGTAGCCAGGGCAAGGGCTTTGTTCACGAATTTTTCCTTGGCGGGGTTAGCTCCCAGGTAACCCGTTTCAGCAAAGTGCCTGTGCTTCTTGTACCGGCAGAGAGGGATTGATTTTTTTGAGTAGTGAATAACAGGTAGTGAGACTGAATTGTTATTGATTTGAGCTTGCTGCCTGATTAATCATTTTTTCCAAGCAGCTCTTTCAGGGTGTTGATCAGATTTTCGCCGCGAAGTGCGTTTTGGTCGTGAGTTACAACATTTCTTTCTGAATCCAGAAGTACGTAGTACGGAACACCAACCACTCCCCGAATCGTCTGAGGCAGGCTCTTAAAAAGGAGAGGAGTCTCTTTGTTCTAAATTTCTGAATTGAACTTAGGTTTTACAGATAGCAATTCTGAACACATTTTAAAACATGCCACTTAAATCATCAGCCAGGACTGATTCAAAAAAATTTTGCTTCTTCAACTCTATTATTCTACATTTGTAGAAATTGATCTAAACTTGTAGAACTATGAAGCTATCCAAATCGGAAGAACAGCTAATGCAGTATATCTGGAAATGCGGCAAAGCGTTTATGAACGAATTGCTGGAGATGTACCCTGAACCGAAACCGGCCAGCACCACGGTTGCCACTCTTTTAAAACGGATGGCTGATAAAGGGTACATCGATTACGAACAGCTTGGCCGGTCACGGCAATACTATCCATTGGTTAAGAAGAAGGATTACTTTTCCCGCCACATCAACGGGCTTATTCAGAAATATTTCGACAATTCTCCGGCAAATTTCGCCTCCTTTTTTACTACGGAGACCGATCTGAGTGAGGAACAGCTGAAAGAGCTGCAGCAGATCGTAAAACAGGAACTTAAAAAGAGGCAACAATGATTACCTGGCTTCTCTACTCCTTCCTGAGCATGGGCATTCTGCTTCTCTTTTACCACACCGTACTGATCAAAGAGAAGATGTACAGAATAAACCGTGGCTATCTGTTGTTCAGCCTGATTTTCTCACTGATCATCCCCCTGGCCCCCACCGGTATTGTGCCGCTGCCCGCTGATCTCTTTTTTCATGAGATTTCGAATGAGCAGCATGAACATATCTATGCAGATCATTATTACAATCGATCCGCTGCATTGGATGGTGAAGTTGTCGTCCCGCCGGGCGAACCGGTCCGGGCTTCAAAAAGTCTGTTTATCCCGATTCTGGTTGGAATTTACATTACTGTGGCACTTATCCTGTTTGTGCGCCTGCTTCGGATTATTCACATGATTCAGATGAAATCAAACAGAAATCCGCGAACCCTTTTTGAGGGATATGAAGTGGCTCTTCTAAATGAGAAGGTAGTTCCTCATACATTTTTGAATACCATTTTTGTGAATAAAAAACAGTTTGAACGAAATGAAATCGGCAGGGAAGTTCTGCTCCATGAGCTCACCCATGCAAAACAGAAGCATTCGATCGACATTCTGTTTGTTGAATTGCTAAAAGTACTGTTCTGGTTCAATCCACTTCTCTATCTATATAAGAGAGCGATCCATCTGAACCACGAATTTTTAGCTGATGAAGCCGTGCTGAAATCCGGAATTCCGGTATCGGATTATCAGCAAACACTGCTTAAAACTCTTCTTTATTCACCCTCGCATACACTCGCGAGCAGTTTGAATTTCGGGCTGACAAAAAAACGCCTGCACATGATGACCCAATCCTTCAACAAAACTCAATCTGTTATGAAAATTGCATCCTTAATCCCACTTTTTATTGTGCTGGCCCTTCTCCTGGGCTGCGAATCTACCCCGGCTGATTCTGCACCGGCCATCAAAGAGATCACTATTGAGCTTACAGATTCCGATCTGATAAAGCTGAATGGCGAAGAGATGGAGATCTCCGGTCTGGAAGAGAAACTTGAAGAGTACTCTCAAAACCACGAACTCCGTTTTGTGGTAAAAGATCATCCTGATATGAAATCAGGCCCGGTATTTACAGTGAACACCCTGGTCCACAAATACACAGATCCCGAAAACAGTAGCCGACAATCTCTGCTGCAGATCGATATCGATGAAGCGAGCGAAATTATTGTGGATGGTGAAGCATTATCCCTCAATGATCTAAATGATATCCTTAAGGATCGCCTGAAAGACAGATCGCTTATCATCAGTCTTAGAGTTGAGCGTGGCTCTGAAATGCAAACCATTCTTGATGTTCAAAATCTCATAAGAACTCAGGAAGTTAGCCGGGTAAACTATTCTGTAAAACCCAATCCTAAATCTGAATTAGACAGAGTTACTCAAGAGTATCTAAAACGTGTGACTGAATACATGGATTTGAAAATTACTGAGGTCTCATTATCAGAACTTGAAGAGTCATATGCCGGCATAATTGAGCACTTAGACAAAGTTAACATTGCCATGCAGAATTATGATTTCCCGCCTCCACCGCCTCCTGTTCCACCTTCTCCCGAGAGAAGGCTTGAGTCTTCGGCCGGTACTGCTCAGAATCGAACTGCTCCTGCACCTCCGGTTCCTGCGGAATCGAACAATCTGCTAACCATACTCCTCAATGCGCAAGGTAGTATTCTTGTAAATGATCAACCTGAAACCGTTTCGGGAATAAAATCGAAAGTGAAAGATTTTGTGGGAAATTATGGGAATGACCCAAATCTCTCTGTAAATCCCCAGGAAGCCATTCTTGTCATCAGGCGCGACAGCCGTCTTGCATACGAAAGCTATATCGAAATTTTGGATGAGATAATGGCCGCTTACAACGAGCTTCGAAATGATTATGCCGTGGAAAGTTTTGGAATTTCATATTCAGCCATTGATGAAGAGAGTCATCAGTATCGCCAAATACGGGATGCATATCCCAAACGAATCTCCATCGGTGAAACCGGTAATTGACAGAATTTTTATCAACTACTGACCAATAATATAATACGTAGGTGCTTCAGGGCCCACAGGCATTCCAAGGCCAAATACCCAGATATAGAAGAGGGCAATCCATCCTATCAGGAAGAAAATACTGTATGGAAGCATCATCGCGATGATGGTGCCGATACCAAGATCTTTGTCGTACTTGTTGGCAAAGGCGAGTATCAGGCCAAAATAACTCATCATTGGGGTAATGATATTGGTTACCGAATCACCTATTCGATATGCGGCCTGGATCACTTCGGGACTGTAGCCAATCAACATGAGCATTGGGACAAAAATAGGTGCGGTTACCGCCCACTGCGCTGAGGCCGATCCGAGCATCAGGTTTACCGAACCCGATACAAATATAAATCCGATAAAAATGATGGGGCCTGTCATCCCGATATCCTGCAGAAATTGCGCCCCTTTTACCGCAAATATTTGGCCAAGATTACTCCAGCCGAAATAGGCCACAAACTGAGCCGCAAAGAACACAATAACGATATAAAGCCCGAGTGTAGACATAGCGCCGGCCATCCCTTTAATCACATCGCGGTCGTCTTTCATGGTGCCCACCACCCGGCCATAGACAAATCCGGGAATCATAAAGCAGACAAAGATGAAGGTTACAATTCCATTCAAAAACGGTGAGTTGAGCATCTCTCCTGTATCCGGATTTCGCAGTACGCCATTTTCCGGGATAATGGTCATCGCCAGGGCTGCAAACATCACCACTACGGAAACGCCTGTCCACTTCAGTGCTTTGATCTCTTTAGCTGTTAGCGGCTCCATGGACGCCTCATCAGAAATATCTTCCATCGCCATGCTTTCGTCGTATTTCCCAAGCTTGGGTTCAACAATCCGCAGAGTTACAAACGTGCCTGTCGCTGTAATGAAAAAGGTGCTGATGAACATAAAATACCAGTTTACAGCCGCATGTACGCTGTAGTCGGGGTCAATCAGATTTGCCGCTTCCTGCGTGAGCCCTGCAAGCAACGGATCGATTGTACCGATTAGCAGATTGGCACTGTACCCTCCCGATACACAGGCAAAAGCACAGGCAAGCCCGGCAAGCGGATGGCGGCCCATCGAATGAAAAATAACCGCAGCAAGCGGCACCAGCACCACGTAGCCCATCTCTGAGGCGGTGTTCGAAATCACGGCGGCAAAACAGATCGCCATGGTAACAAGATTCTTCGGATTCAGAATAAAGTTGAACATTCTGTTTGGTATAGCGAGAAGGCCGGTTTTGTTAGAACTGCCGGGCTTAAATGAAGCTGCTTTCAGAACAATACCCCGGATACATGCACTAATGAGACCGGAGTGCTCAGCCACGCCCACACCCAAAAGCGCAACAAGTACCACCCCGAGTGGCGCAAAACTGGTGAAATTGGTTACCATATTTTCAACAATCATCCGAAAACCTTCACCATTCAGCAGGCTAACCGGTTCGATTATTCCTCCGGGAGCACGGCCGGCAGCTCCCTCCGGGCGGGGATCAGGTGCCGACCAATTCAGCCAGTCAGCCAGCCCGCTAAGCAGAACAACCCCCAGTGCAAACAGGGCAAAGAGCGTTACAGGATGGGGCAATAAATTACCCAGCCACTCTACAAAATCGAGAAAACGGGTAAAGAGCGTTTTTTTGGGGCGGGAAACTTCAGGAACGTTAGGATCGTCGGTTTTGGGATATTCACTCATAATTTGTTCTATCTATTATTCCGGATGATTACCATAATCTTTAACTGAGAAAGAAGGCTTTTATGCGGCAGCTGATTCCGGATTTTTCTTGAGATTTATTTTCAACAAGTAACCGGTCAGAGCTCCAATCGCGCCGGGTAAACCGCCAACCAAAAATGTAAGTACCAGTATCAGCCAGGGCGAACCCACTCCCATCATCTCTGCAATGCGTGTGGTTACAATGGCACCGTTTGCGATGTGGATATACAATGCCTGAAGAAACCATGCAAAACCGGCACCGGTAAAACCGATTGTAAATGCGGCAAAGCCATTCTCAATCATCCATACCCCGAAGAAAAAAGCGGGGATGAATAGAATCCACCAGGGTAAAAAGAGGGTTCCAACCCACGATAAGATCAAAATAGCAAGAAATGCGCGCATGTAATGTTGGAAATTAATTTAGATGTTTACTTTCGAATTACAGACATCAGAGTATATGAGTTTGCAGATTAAACTCAAATAAGAGTTCAGGTAGTTTCGGGCCAAGCTCTATTTTGAACTGATAGCGATTATTCTGATCTTTACGGGTACTTTATTTTTGAAAAACTATTTACTCAAAATCCTCAAATAAGAGCATAAAAAAGAATGGCAAAGGTTGAAGTTGTGATGCCCCAGATGGGCGAATCGGTAATGGAGGGCACGATCATTGAGTGGGCCAAAAAAGTTGGCGACAAAGTGGAAGTTGATGAAACCCTGCTCGAAATTGCCACAGATAAAGTAGACACCGAGGTACCATCACCCGAGGCTGGTGTATTGATAGAGATACTTGTACAAGAGGATGAAACCGTAGAAGTTGGTCAGGCAATCGCCATTATCGACACGGATGGAGAGGCATCTGTTGCGGAAGAGACATCTTCAGACAACGGAAAAGAGACTGCACCGGAAGAAACAAAAGCTGAAGAAGCTCCGAAAGAAGAGAGTAAGCCGGAACCGGCTGCAAAATCATCAGAAAGCAGCAGCGACGCCGATGGTGAACGCATTGAAGTAGTGATGCCGCAGATGGGCGAATCGGTAATGGAAGGCACCATTATTGAATGGGCCAAAAAAGTTGGCGACAAAGTGGAAGTTGATGAAACCCTGCTCGAAATTGCCACAGATAAGGTAGATACTGAGGTGCCATCACCCGAGGCCGGCACGCTCGTTGAAATTTTGGTTGAAGAGGGTGAAACAGTGGAGGTGGGTCAGGCTATAGCAATCATTGCAACAGGGAATGCCGCAGCTGCCGGATCAGCTAAAAGTGAATCTAAAGAATCTAAGCCTGAAGAGTCTGTGGCAGCAGCAAACGGATCAGCCAAAGAAGAAGCCCCTGCTGAAACTTCCGGTTCTGAACCGCAGCGTGTAGGTGCCGATGGCCGATTCTATTCGCCACTTGTACGATCGATCGCCAAAGAGGAAGGTATCAGCATGGAAGAGCTTGAATCGATCGAGGGCAGCGGTAAAGATGGCCGTGTTTCCAAGAGTGACATACTATCCTACGTTGAGGACAAAAAAGCCGGAAAAGTAAAAGCACCCGCCAAAGAGAAAAGCAGCGGACTTCAAAAACCGATACCGCAGCAGACAGCTTCAACGCCATCAGGTGATGGGAAAATTTCTGCCGGTGAACTGAATGTATCACGGCCGCATGAAAATGTTGAAATCGTGAAGATGGATCGCATGCGCAAGATGATTGCAGAGCATATGGTTCGCTCCAAGCAAACATCAGCACACGTTACCACCTTTAGCGATGTGGATGTAAGCAACATCGTGAAATGGCGTGAAAAGAATAAGAACAAATTTTACGAGCATACCGGAATTAAGCTTACCTATACGCCAATATTTATCGAAGCATTTATTAAAGCGATTGGTGAATACCCGCTTGTAAACAGCTCTGTTGATGGCGATGAAATTCATCTCAAAAAGGATATCAACTTCGGTATTGCAGTTGCACTTGGTGAGGGTGGTAAAGGAGGTTTGATTGTTCCCGTGATTAAACAGGCACAGGATAAAAATCTTGCCGGTATTGCAAAAGCAGTGAATGATCTTGCACATAAAGCACGAAATAAAGACCTCAGCCCGGATGATCTTGTTGGCGGCACCATTACACTTACCAACTATGGAAGTGTTGGCAACCTGATGGGAACCCCGATCATTAACCAGCCGCAGGTAGCTATCCTGGGAACCGGCGTTATTGAAAAACGTCCCGTTGTTGTGGAGACCAAAGATGGCGACATGATTGCCATTCGCCACAAGATGTATCTCTCCATGAGTTACGATCACCGTATTATTGATGGTGCTCACGGCGGTTCATTTACCAGCAGGGTTAAAGAGCTGCTCGAAAACTTTGACCCCGACAGAGCCATCTGATCAGATTAACACATTTACCTGAAGCGATAGACTCAACAATCTATCGCTTCTTTTTTTTGTAAACAGATCGCATCATTTAAACTGCCAAACATGGAAATCAGCAGAACGATTGGCGAAGCACGCGAGCTGATCAGTCAGTTCAAATCATCAGGCCAAACCATAGCACTTGTTCCCACCATGGGTGCTCTTCACAAAGGGCACTTATCACTCATCAGGCAGGCAAAAAAAAGGGCTGATCATGTTATTGTCTCCATATTTGTGAACCCGGAGCAGTTTGGCCCCAACGAAGATTTTGATACCTACCCGCGTGAACTGGAAGATGATCTGGAGAAGTGCAGGCTGGAAGGTGTATCCCTTGTTTTTGCGCCCGACAGAGACGCTGTTTATGATGAAGAGAAGTTTCTTTCAATCAACATCGATTCGCTGAACCAACACATGTGCGGAGGCAGCAGACCCGGCTTTTTTGAAGGTGTACTGCTTATCGTGAACAAACTGTTTAACATCATTCAGCCGGATGTTGCCTTTTTTGGCCAGAAAGATATCCAGCAGTTTCAGATTATCAGCATCATGGTGAGGGAGTTTAATCACAATATTGAACTGGTGATGGCTCCGGTTGAGCGGGCAAATGACGGACTTGCACTCAGCAGCCGTAACTCCTATTTAAGCGTTGATGAGCGAACTACGGCACCGGGCTTGTACCGTGCCCTTCAATTCATAGAGAAGCAGGTGAAGGGTGGCGTTCACACTCCTAAACTTTTAATTGAGCACCAGAAAAGTGAGCTGGAAGCAAAAGGTTTTAGAATTGATTATCTTGACATGTTTTCCTTTAAAACGTTACAGCCAGTATATACGTTACAAGAGAACAAGAAATACATTATTGCCGGTGCTGTATGGCTTGGGAAAACCCGGTTAATTGATAACATTTTGATAGAATTATAAGCTTATTGTCATGAAATTAACGATGTTCAAATCCAAATTACATCAGATGAAGGTTACTGAAGCGAACCTGATGTATGAGGGAAGTATTACCATTGATGAGGACCTTCTGGATATGGCCAATATCCTGCCGTACGAAAAGGTACAGGTAGTAAATATCACAAATGGTTCACGCCTTGAAACTTATACCATTCCCGGTGAACGCGGCAGCAGGGTTTGCTGCCTGAATGGAGCTGCCGCACGGTTAACACAGGTAGATGATCGTGTGATCATCATGTCATATGCCGAAATGGAGCCTGAAGAAGCAAAAAACTACAAACCAACAGTGGTTATTGTAGATGAAAATAATGAGCCCAAAGACATTCTTGATGAAGTAACCCACGGGAAGAAATATGGCCTTGAAAATGGGTTGATTGAAAAGCTAAACTAACTTATTTAGTCTAAAAGACTACAGGCCCGAATGAATAATATTCATTCGGGTTTTTTTTGAAAAATATATTTTGTCTTCTAAAAAAACTATCTGAACTGATTTTCTGCCATTACGTAAATTTAAATCTTTCCACTTTCCCATTTACTCGTCTATATCCCACCTTCGCCTGATCATATTGATATTTTGTACTTTCCGTTTTCATTTCATTTCGGATTTATTTAATATATTCGATATACGTAATTCATAGTACTTCACGCGGACTTGATGTTTTAAATAAAGAGTAAAATCAGGTCTGGCTGTCCCAATGAAAAAAACGTAATTCATTAAGTCATATCCAATCATGATTAAAAGAATAACTTTTGCTGTAGTCTCTGTAGGTATTTTGCTTTCGCTTTGGGCGTTTTTAGGTAGAGATGGCGGCGACCAGCTCGATATTTTTGTGGAGCCAAAAGTAGGCGATTTCAAAGTAACCGTCTCCTCGACCGGCGAACTTCAGGCAAAAAACTCCATCCAGATACGAGGCCCACAGGGAGCACGTGATATACAAATCTGGAACATGACAATTCAAAGCCTTGTGCCAGAAGGCACCGTGGTAAATCAGGGTGATGTGGTTGCAGAAATCGATCGTTCTGAAGTAATGACCCGTATGCAAAACACCCAGCTGGATGTACAGAGAGCGGAATCTCAACTTGAGCAGGCTCAGCTGGACAGTTCACTTACCCTTACACAGGCACGCGACAATTTGGAAAATCTGCGGTTCCAACTTGAAGAAAGGCAAATTGCTGTAGAACAATCCGTTTATGAATCACCGGCCGTTCAGCGCCAAACCCAGATCGAGCTCGAACGAACGGAGCGCCAGCTTGCACAGGAACAGCAGAACTACAGAACCCGAGTTCTTCAGGCAGAAGCTAATCTCAGGGAAATTGAAGCCAACCTCACTCAAGAGAGAAACAAGCTGAACCGCATTATGCAGGTAATGAGTGATTTTACAATTCTCGCTCCAGAAAACGGAATGGTAGTATACTCCAGGAACTGGCAGGGAAGAAAAACCACCACTGGAAGCACGATCAACGCATTTGACGCAGTTGTTGCTGAACTCCCTGATTTTAGCATTATGGAATCGCTCACCTACATCAATGAGGTGGATATCCAAAAAATACGAACCGGCCAAACTGTGCAAATCGGGCTGGATGCCATTCGCGACAAACAGCTGACCGGCATTGTTGCCTCGGTTGCAAACATTGGGGAACAGCGGCCAAACTCACATTCTAAAGTGTTTGAGGTGAAAATCGAAATTAATGAATCAGATACCACACTTCGGCCTGCAATGACAACCAGCAATGATATTTTAATTGAAACTATTGAGGATGCATTGTTTGTACCGCTGGAATCAGTACACTCATACGATGGCTATCATTACATTTTCAAAAGAGATGGCATTCAAACTGTAATGCAGCAAATTATTATGGGGGCCACCAACGATAATGATGTAGTAATCCTGGAAGGCCTTACAGAAAATGAGCAGGTTCTCATCTCAATGCCGCCGGACACATTCGGCCTCAGAAGAGTTGATCTGCCTGATGATGTTCTTGACAAATACCGGGATATCATTGATCCGGATCAGGATGGTACTCCCGAACAGGAAATAGAAATCGTTCAATCGAACTGATGTTGTATTCACACTTCACAAATCGTGAAGGTACAAACTGCTATTAAGTTGTATATAAACCTGTGAAAAAACGGGATTCAAAGAAATCCATGCGTTCCGAATAAAAAAAAGATCTAAACTTCATTCAGTAAACACCTTTCCATTGCTTCAAATATTTCTATATAACCTGGATATTGCCATCGAAGCGATTAAGCGTAATAAGCTTCGGTCTTTTCTTACATCACTGGGAATTATTTTTGGAGTGGCCTCAGTCATTGCCATGTTAGCAATCGGCACGGGTGCTCAGCAAGAGATTCTGGTTAATATGCAGCTTTTGGGAACCAATAATGTAATCATACAGCCGGTTGTGGAACAGAGGGAGGCAGAACTGGAAGATGATGAAGACGATGTATTTTTGTCAAACCGCAGGTACAGCCCCGGCCTTACCCTTCAGGATCTTGCCAGTATCCAAACACAAATTCCACATATTGAAGCCGTTTCTCCTGAAATTATCTACGATACACAGTTTATACGGGCAGGGCAGATGAGAAGCGGAAAGCTGGTCGGCGTGAATGACGCCTACTTCCGCATCAACAACTTTGAGTTTTTGTCGGGTTCAAACTTTACACCAATCCACTTTGAGCAAGCTATGCAGGTTGCCGTTATCGGGTATGGAGTGAGAACTCGTTTTTTCCCGGGCGAGGATCCCATCGGAAAAAAGATAAAAGCCGGCAATGTTTGGTTTACCGTGGTTGGTGTGTTGCAAGAACGCCAGTTAACATCCAGCCAGATTGAAAACCTGGGAATACGCGATTATAACATGGACATTTTTGTACCCGCAGAGAGTGTTTTGCTGAGGTATGGCAACCGTGCTGTTGTAACTGCCCGGGATGTACAGGCGGAGCAAGCGGCTTCAAACAACCCTAACGTTTCGCAATCAATGCGAGACCGAAATTACCATCAACTGAACCGTGCCATTGTCCGGGTTGCTGATAATGCATACAGTGTAACCATCGCCGAAATTATATCACGGATGCTTGAACGGCGACATAATCAGGTTGTGGATTTTGAGATTATCGTTCCGGAACTTCTTCTTCAGCAAGAGCAGCGAACACGAAGAATTTTTAACATCGTATTGGCCTCCATCGCATCCATTTCATTGCTTGTCGGAGGAATTGGCATTATGAATATCATGCTGGCCTCAGTTGTGGAAAGGTACAGAGAGATCGGGGTTCGGCGGGCCGTAGGAGCCAAGCGACAAGATATTCAGCTTCAATTTCTGACGGAGGCCCTCGCAATCAGTGTAACCGGAGGGTTTGTAGGTATCATTTTTGGCATTGGGTTCAGCTATTTGATAGAAATAACCGCAGGAATCCAGTCTATTGTAACCCTTGGTTCCATTCTGATCTCATTTGGAGTTGCTACGATAATAGGAGTTGTTTTTGGGTATTTCCCTGCAAAACGTGCAGCAGAGCAGGAACCTGTTACAGCTTTGAGGCATGAGTAAAATTGAATTGAACACGTTCTGAAAATTAACTGAAGAAAAGATATAGATTTGATAATGATCCAACAAAAATCACTCGCCTGTCTTCTTTTTTTAATCCTTCTTTCTGTTGCCATTTCCCAAACTTTATTCGCCCAAAGTGAAAGCGAAGTTCACATCCTTTCACTCGAAGAAACCATTAACCTCGCTATCGAAACAAGCCCTCTTTCACGCTCTGCACGGTACGCACTTATTTCTAATCAATGGCGCTATCAATCTTTCCGGGCTGATTTGCTGCCAGGGCTAAGCGCATCCGGTAATGCACCGAACTACACCCGCGCTTTTCGTGATAACTTCAATCCCGACGGCACCACTTCCCTCATTTACACTCAGCAATCCAACGCTTCCATAGGGCTTTCAATTGATCAGCCTATTATGCCCACAGGAGGCAATCTTTCGGTCTCAACCGGGGTAACACGCCTGGGTATTTTTGCTAATGAGAATACCTATCTCTGGAGTTCTACACCAATGGTAATCGGTTATCGCCAGCCGCTGTTCCAGTTCAACGAATTAAGATGGAGAAACCGAATAGAACCTCTGCAATTACAAATTGCCCAAAAAGAGTATGTGGAGGCAATGGAGCAGCTTTCCCTCACTGTAACACAGCGTTATTTTGATGTGCTGCTCTCAAAAATAAACCTCGATATTGCCGAGTTCAATGTGGCCGTTAACGATTCTATCTACAACATTTCTCAAGGTCGTTATAATGTTGGGAATATTGCCGAAAACGACCTTCTCCAAACCGAACTTCAGCTTAGAAATGCCGAAGCAGCCCTCACTCAGGCAGAACTGAATTATAATCAGCAACTCAATAATTTCAGACTTGTTTTGGGCCTCAGCCCGGAAATTTCCATCGATGTAGAAATACCTGAAGAGATTCCTCAGTTCATGGTTGATGAGGAGATAGCACTTACCATGGCACGAAGGTATAACAGCATGTACCTTAATTTTGAAATGCAAGCACTTGAAGCTGAACGAAACCTAGATCAAGCTACTAAACAAAGCTCTTTTTCCGCTACCATTCAGGCAAATTACGGGCTCAATCAAACCTCAGAAAATTTTTCAGATCTGTACCAGGAACCGCTTAGCCAGCAGTTTGTCACTCTTAATTTTCAGATTCCAATTTTTAACTGGGGTAAACAACGGGCTGAGGTGAATTTTGCCAGAAATACACAGCGTCAGGTAGCAGACGACATCGCATTTGAGCAGGCTCAATTCGACCAACAGGTACAAAATATGGTGGCTGAATTTCGCCAGCTAAGTGATCAGGTAGCTCTCGCCGAGCTATCTGAACGAATTGCTGATCGCCGGTACGAAGTGGCCCGTAACCGTTACAGAATTGGCCAAATCGATATCACAAATCTCTTCATCGCTCAGAATGAGCGGGATGCCGCACTGAGAAATTATATCCAAACCATTCGTAATTACTGGATCAGCGTATACAACCTCCGCCGTCTCACACTTTTCGATTTTGAGCAAGGTGTGGTTATCCAACACGAATTGTAGATGTACTGAATTTTGACCTGCAAAAACGATTATTTTGCAGATTAAAATTATAGTAATTGAATCAACTACTGCTCCACAAAGTCAGGCAACACTTCCAGAAATCGGGCAGATGTTTTAATTCCTCTGTGAAAATCTTTCAGTGAAAAACTCTCATTCGGTGAATGCAGCGCATCTTTTGTGAGGCCAAAGCCCATCAGAATGGAGTTTACACCCAGCACTTTTTTGAAGTCAGCCACAATTGGAATCGACCCTCCCTCTCTGCTGAACAGCACCTCTTTGTCGTAAATATCACCAAAAGCTTTGGCGGCAGCTTTCAACCCGTAAAAATCGAGATCTATCACTACGGGATGCCCACCGTGGTGGGCTTCCACTTCAACGGTAACTGTATCGGGAGCGAGTGATTCCACATGCTTTTTGAACAGAGACGCAATTTTATCCGGGTCCTGGTCGGGTACAAGACGCATGCTCACTTTTGCACCTGCTTTAGCCGGCAGTACCGTTTTAGCACCTTCACCCTGATAACCGCTCCAGAGGCCATTCACGTCCAGTGTGGGCCTTGCAGATGCACGCTCAAGGCTGCTGTACCCTTTCTCTCCGTGCAGCGCTTTTAACCCGAGACTCTCTTTATACGCTTCATCATCGTGCGGCAGCGCTTTGTACGCGTCCCGCATTTCGGGTGTCATCGGTTCTACATCATCATAAAAACCTTCAACCTGCACTACGCCATCTTCATCTTTTAGTTTGGCAATAATTTCACACAGAACATTTGCAGGATTTTCAACGGCACCGCCAAATACACCACTGTGCAGATCACGATTTGGACCGGTTATGTGAATTTCCATATAGGCAAGCCCGCGCAGGCCGTATGTAATCGATGGCTGATCTTCTCCAAACATGGCTGTATCGGAAATGAGAACCATATCGCAAGAGAGCAGATCTTTGTTTGCCTTTATAAATGGAACCAGATTTGGCGAACCGATCTCTTCTTCTCCTTCAAGAATCAGCTTAACATTTACCGGGAGTTCGGTTCCTGTTTTCAGGTAGGCTTCCAGTGATTTTATGTGAGTAAACGATTGTCCTTTATCATCGCTTGCACCGCGGGCATACACACGCCCGTTCTTTACGGTTGGCTCAAAAGCGGGGGTTTCCCAAAGTTCGTCGGGATCGGACGGCTGCACGTCGTAATGGCCATAAATTAGCACGGTTGGCTGGTCATCATGCGGACACTTTTCAGCGGTGATTATCGGATGGCCCGGAGTTTCGTGAAGCGTTACTTTATCAAGCCCGATTGTTTTCAGCTGATCAATTAAAAATTCCGCAGCTTTTTTCACGTCTCCTTTACGATTTGAATCTGTGCTGACGCTCGGGATCCTCAACAGTTCAAACAGCTGTTTTTCAAATGTCTTAATATTCTCATCGATATAGTTCTGTACGTTGCTCATAGATTGATATTAATATGGTTTATCTTTTCAAATAAGATAGAGGATTGGGGGATGAAATTCATTTTTGAATCACTGAGATTCAAGCTGAAGCAGTCATAATTGTACATGCAAATATATGTCTCATAGTCCATCCCAGCCGACCGGACGCTTCTCACCTGCTGTTATAGCCACATCAAGACGGTTCTGTTGCGGTGGCAGCTGGCACGTAGTGAACCTGCTGAACGCACAAGGAGGATTATACGCTTTGTTGAAATCGATGACGGTCTCTTTGTTTTCATCCGGAAAAGGGATGATCATATAACGCCCTGCGTGATAGGTTTCCGTTCGGTTGGTTTCATCGGCAACGATAATAAACAGACCGGAATTGGCTTCAAATGCTATAACTGAGTGCACATTACCATCAATCATAAACTCGATATTTCCAGGTGAATATCTCTCCACCTCCTCCCCGATCACATTATCTACTACGATGGTTGTACTGTCGCTGTTGGGCACAAATTTTGCCTTCAGGTGCCAGTCAGGATCGAGTGGATACGCCGGAAAGCCCTCGAATGCATCCGCTTTGGGGTTATCTTTATTATAGAGCCGAATACCATGCCGGTTGTCTCGCGTATCTATAAACCATTCCAGGTCTCCATGCTCAACTCGTGGCCGTTCATCCCCATCGAATAAAATCATATTCTGAACAGGATTACCTTCATGCGTAATCGTTACACCATCAGCAACTTGCATGGTTATCACACCGTTTTCCAGATAGAAATTTCCGGCATGTTCCGGTATGGTGCCATCAGGAAATTGAAGATCCTGATCTTCGCCACTGCCAAAACTGTTCTCCCCATCATTGAGCCAGTAAATTCCATCCAGCCGAAGCCAGTTGGTTGGGCCGGTCAGTACGTCAATCCTGTACTGTTTCCACTCACGAATGCTTTCTTCATAATCATCAGGAACGGGAGCCGGGCCAAGATCGCTTCGTGAGCAAGCACATAGATTGAGCAGCATTAAACATAGAAGTGAAGGAAATTTAATAATCACTCTTTCCATGTTTTTACGGATTATAATCGAGCCCTATCCAATCAACAGGGCGCTTTTCGCCTGCGGTTATGGCTATATCCAGTCGATTTTCCATCGGCGGCAACTGGCACGTGGTAAAAACATTATAGGCACATGGCGGGTTGTACAGTTTATTGAAATCGATTACTGTATAGTCACTTCCATCCTCCGGGTAATCGATGTAGATGTATCGACCGGCCTGGTACGTTTCTGTTCGATTGGTTTCATCGGCCACGATAATAAACATGCGTTCAGATCCTTCAAGTGCTGCCAGTTGTTGAACTCTCCCATCAATTGAAAACTCGATGACTCCGGGTGAAGGAGCGTCAATATTTTGCCCGAGTACATTTACAATGGGGATGGTAGTTCCTTCAGGGTTGGGTATAAATCGGGCTGTTCGTCTCCACTCCGGATCAACGGGATATGCAGGAAAACCCTCAAATGCATCGGCCTGTGGGTTGTCTTTGTTATAAAATCGAATGGCCTTCAAATCGTCACGCGTTATCACATAAAAGTGAATTGGACCTTTCTCCAGGGCCGGGGTTTCGTCGCCGTCATCCAGTACAAATTCTTGAACAGGTTCCCCTTCGTGCGTTATCACAACGCCTTCAGACGCGCGCATGGTAACAATTCCGTCCATATAAGTAAATGAGCCGGCTTTGTGAGGCATTGTTCCCTCTGGAAACCTAATATCCGCCTCCTCTCCGCTGCCAAAACTGTTCTCTCCCTCTTCAAGCCACAGCATACCTGCAAGCCGAAGCCATCCGGTTGGCTCCTTCAGCGTTTCAACACGGCCCTGTTTCCACTCATCAACCATTTCGGTATAGTTTTCGGGTTTAGGTGCCTGTCCAAGCTCAGAGTCTGAACAGCTGCTGAATGTGATCAGAATGGCCGGAATAAGGAGTAGTTTTTTCATCAGGAGATAAATTGTTTCAACATTGAATAATGTAACTATTTATCGTGCTAAAAAGTGTCACATTTTGTTATCAAACCGACTGATTGGTTGATAGTATTACCAGGTTTTTTCAAAACTCTCTTTTGTCGGCACTCCTTCATCTTCAACCCAATAACTTTTATACTCTGATTTAAGCATGAGCGGATCGCTCTTTCCAATCCGTGAAATGAGTGCCAGCGGGAAAAGTATCAGATAAAAAATAAGCGTGAGCAGAATGTTGGGTATGATGTATGAGAGAATTTTTGCCAAACCCATCCAGAGGCGATGAACCAACCGGCTTGACCGATCAAAAAGACCCAAAATGGAGAGAGCGATTGAGGAGTACAGAAAAAACACCCATCCAAATAAAAGATATGCGATCAGAAATCCCGCGATAATTACAATCACAGTTGATTTAGTTTGAACTGCCTTTACCGGTTGATTCTTTCTCATAACAGATCAGAATAAAGTGTAGATAAACGGCGCAATGGAGCTGCCGCCTCCAATTACAATCAAAAATCCCATCAGCAGGAGCACGATGATAACCGGTGCAAGAAGATATTTCTTCCTCTCACGAACAAAATTCCATAAATCTTTGATGGTTTCCATACTGATTCTCAGTTTTATAGTGATAATATAACGTGAGTTCGATATAACATTTATATGAATCGTCAGTTTGAGCGCAGTCCCGACGCTTTTCAGGAGGGACGAAGTCGAAAACTCATATTTCGACTTCTCCCGATTGAACTACATCGGGATGCGCTCAATATGAAGGGTTCAGTCATATTGTTCATTTTTATATCGAACTCACGTTAATATAATCAAATCACGCTTTTTCATCAGGGGACTTCATAATAAGGTAGTTTTCAAGCACAAGCAGATCCATATCTGTATTCAAAAAACATCGAATTGCATCTTCCGGTTTGCAAACGATGGGTTCATCACGCACATTAAAACTGGTGTTTACCAAAACTCCATAACCGGTTTTTTCCTTGAAAACTTTCAACAGATTCCAAAAATCGGGGTTGGTGCTTTCCTGAACCGTCTGGATGCGGGCAGAAAAGTCAACATGTGTAATTGCGGGGAGTTCACTTTTCTGCTGATAGAGCTTTTTCATCATATCCATTTCAGGGTAATCCTCCGGTAGTTTTTTGAGAATCTCTCTTTTCACACCGGCCACGAGCAACATATAGGGTGATGGTTTGTCCAGATCGAAAAAACTGGCGGCATCTTCAGCCAGTACAACGGGTGCAAACGGACGAAAGGTCTCCCTGTTCTTTATTTTTAAATTAAGCCGCTTCTGCATGAGTGGATTTCGTGCATCAGCCAGGATACTGCGATTTCCCAGAGCGCGGGGGCCATACTCCATCCTGCCCCTGAACCATCCTGCCACCTTACCTCTAGCAAGCAAATCAGCAGTGGTTCGGCAAAGCTCTTCATACGAGTGAAAATATCTGTACTGCAGTTTTGATCGTTTTAACGCACTTAATATCTCCTTATCCGAGTAGTACGGGCCTAAAAGGGAACCTTTCATTTTGTCGACACCTCTGCTGGCTGTACGTTTGCCGGTGTAGTAGAGATAGTGAACCGCAAGTGCAGCACCAACTGCACCCCCCGCATCTCCTGCTGCCGGCTGAATCCAGATATCTTTAAACATTCCGGAACGCAGCAGTTTTCCATTTGCCACACAATTGAGGGCCACACCACCTGCAATGCAGAGATAATCCAAACCGGTGATTCGCTTTGCTTCTGCTGCCATTTTCAGAATAATCTCTTCCGTAATATTCTGTATAGCATATGCCAGGTTGCAATACTCTTGCGAGAACGTACTGGCAGGTTTCAATTGCTCCAAACCAAACAGTTTTTCCCACCTGCCCTGATGAATCATCGACAAACCCGTACTGTAATTGAAATAGGCTTGATTGAGCCGTACAGAACCATCATCACAAATCTGTACAATCTCTTTTTTGATCTTTTCGATAAACTCTTTCGTTTGCCCGGCTTCAGGGTTTCCATACGGAGCGAGGCCCATCAGTTTATACTCACCACTATTCACACGAAACCCTAAAAATGTTGTGAATGCCGAATAGAGCAGCCCTACCGAATGGGGAAATCGAAGCTCTTTTATTTTTTTGATGACTGATCCCTCTCCATGCGAAATTGATGCTGTTGCCCACTCTCCCACGCCATCGATGGTTAATATGGCTGCTTCATCATACGGAGACGGATAAAACGCACTGGCTGCATGCGACAAATGATGTTCAGGGAAAAGCAGTTTCAGCTTGTTTCTGTCATAGGATTCAATTTCCATCAGCTCCTGACGAATAGTCCGTTTCAAAAACATCTTTTCGCGAAGCCATACCGGCATGGATACCAGAAATTGCCTCAGTCCCTTCGGGGCAAATGCATAATAGGTTTCCAGAAGGCGCTCGAATTTTAGCAGAGGCTTATCGTAAAATACAACAGCATCCAGCTCATCAATGGTGATACCGGCTTCATCAAGGCAGTAACGAATGGCGTTTTTCGGGAAATCAGCCGTGTGTTTTTCCCTTGCAAACCTCTCCTCCTGGGCTGCAGCCAAAATTTCACCATTAACCACAATTGCCGCTGCGGAGTCGTGGTAAAAAGCAGAGATACCTAATAGTACGTTTGGGATAGCCACTCATTTTTTTGTTTGATGAAACCTGGAGAGCGTAGAATAGTGAATTACTCATTAACCTTCATCAAGTAGTTCTGCATCTTCGCCTGTCCATTCACCGGTAAGAACTGCCTGGGTTTCTAAAAAGTGCAAACCTAACTGAAGCAGTAATCTTTCGGTTGTGGAGAGAGCTCCTATGTCCTCAATAATTGCAATTGAAAGTTCGGGATAATCGGTTATAATGCCATTGACCCCTTTCAGAATGGCATCAATCATACCTTCCCGGCTGTTCACAGTCCACACAAACAGCCCCATGCCCTCCTGTTGAGCGCGGCTGATCAGTTCAGAAGTAGCGTTAGCCTGGTTCACAGATAAAAAGTGTATCGGGAGACGGCTGAGATCCCCCATCGCTACCGCCGAAACATAACCCAGGCCTATATCCGGAGCCAGGGTTCTCATCTGCTCCACCGCCCGGAAATTCAGAGATTTAACCAATACCTGATCCTCCATTTCAAACTCCCGCACCAGTTCGATGGTTTTCTCAGCCAGCTCGGGGTCAAACCCATAGTATTTAAGTTCTATCATAACCCCAATACGTCCATTTGCTCCCTCCAGATACTCAGCAAGAGTGGGTACATGCAGCTCTGAGTCGGGGTATTCACGATCCGTTAAAAGGCGCAATTCGCTCAGTTCACCTGCGGTTATATCGGCAATTTGGCGGGGATCACCTGTTACCCTCATCAAATCTTCATCATGCAATATTACCACAGTGCCGTCGCTTGTCAGCTGAACATCAATCTCTACAAAATCTATACCCAGTTCGATTGAGTGATCCAGCGCCGGAAGGCTGTTTTCGGGTGCGCCCATGGCATTGGCACGGTGTGATATTACGAGCAATTCTGCGTCTGTTTCCGAACCGTATGTAATGAGAAATGAGGTTGCAACACTTCCTGAAAGGATAATCAAAATGAGAACTGCAGCACGCAGAGGTTTTGTCCACCAGGTGAATAAACGTATGGTTTTTTGAGTGAGCTTTTTAAAACCGGGTGTCTCCGGCATGATAGCCGGACGGCTGAAACTAAAATAAAACTTGGTAATTATTACCGATATCAGGGTAAATCCAAAAAATGAGATGATGATACCGGCTGAGATCGACGTAAAAATGTATCCGCCCGCTACAATAGCTACAGCGCGCAGTGATTCAAATGAGTGTACAGCCCAGTCTGCGAGATACAAAAATGCGGAGAGTAAAATGGCATCCGTTGTAATGCGAAAGAAAAACCAAAAAACAGCCACAAAACTCACCACCTTCAGAAACCGGAAAGTATGGCTGAGCGGAGCATACCACACCTCCCTAATCGCCTCCCTTAACGTTTTTTTTCCTTCAAGGTATGCGGGAAGCGCAGGCATAAGAGTAGCGGTTAACAGTAAAAGTGACAAACCCCACAATACTGTCAATATTCCGCCAAATGTAAGTGCGCGGTACCACTCCGGAGGTGTGCTGTACCAATAGTAGTTTATATCAAACTCCGTGAGAAAAATAGCGTAGACTACACCTAAACCAATAGCCAGCGGAATCAGTGAAACGATAAATCCCATGATTGTAATAGCACAGATCTTCAGCAAAATATGTACTCTTGCCGCAATTCGTATTACTGTTAGCCGAACGGAAACTCTTTCACCAAGCAGATGATCGCGAACCATCTGAAAAATGCCTGCGTAGCGGATAATAATTCCGATGAGAGTTAACAAAATCAAACTGAACAGATAAACAAACCCAACAGGAGAGATAAAGAATCTGAGCAGATCTTCATTTCCAACAAAAAGCCTGTCGCCCCTGAAAACAGACCAGTCCAGAATAAATGCCAGCAGAGGTGCCGATAGCGCAGTAAACAGAAGATAGACGATGAGCGTCCACCCCGCCATCGGTTTCCAGAGCAGAACTACTGATCTCCAGGAAGATTTCAGCAGTTCATCAAAAAAGAAATTGTATAGCTTTTTAAGCCTCATTTGTTTGAACGTCCGTTTGAGAAAATAAACCTCTCTGAGTAGAGATAATAATCACCGAATTGTTCTTATTATTTGTTATTTAACAGTTGCGTTTCCAACACTTTAATCAACCCGGTTCTTGCCTATGTTACGTGTACCAATTCAACATCAGCCGGATGATACTACCTGCGGTCCAACGTGCCTTCATGCCGTGTACAAGTATTATAACATTCCGATAGATTTACAAGTTGTTATTGACCAGGTTCATCAACTTGAGGATGGCGGCACACTGGGAGTGATGCTGGCCATTCATGCACTTAATAACGGGTATAAGGCAACCATCTACTCCTACAATCTTCAGGTATTTGATCCCACATGGAAGGGTATCACTTCAGATGAAATTATAAAAAAATTGAAAAAGCAGGCGGCATTTAAAAATAACAAAAAGCTAGACATAGCCTCGCAAGCTTACATACAATTCCTGCAACTGGGAGGTCGCTTGCGATTTGAGGATCTTCGTTCTGCCATCATCAGGCGATATTTAAAAAAGAATCAGCCAATTATTGCAGGGCTTAGTGCAACCTATCTCTATCAAAGCGCGCGCGAGTTTGGACCTGATCTTGAATTTGATGATGTGAGAGGTGAATCGACGGGCCATTTTGTAGTTCTTCACGGCTACGATATCGAAACGCGTGAGGTTTACATTGCCGATCCGCTCAAAAAAAATCCTGTATCTGAAGGACAATTCTACAAAATGAAAATCGACCGTGTTGTAAATGCCATACTTCTTGGAATTGTAACGTACGATGCAAACCTGATTATCATCACACCAAAATCATAAACCTTTATGCGCCACATTGTAGTAGTAAACAATCCAAAGAACTGGCCACTGGATATACCCGGCGGTGAGGTGATTTCTGCCAAAGATTATGTAACAGATCCTGTTTACACAAATCTGCGAAATGTAAAGGTCTTTAATCTTTGCCGAAGTTATCGCTACCAAACAATCGGCTATTATGTATCGCTTCTGGCAACTGCACGAGGCCACAAACCGTTTCCTGATGTGCTGACCATTCAGGATCTGAAATCGCAGACCATCATTCGTATTGTTTCGGAAGAGCTTGACGAACTGATTCAAAAAAGCCTGAAACCAATTCAGGGTAGCTACTTCATCATGAGTATCTACTTCGGAAGAAATCTTGCCAAACGGCACGACAAGCTCTCGAACAGTTTATTCTCTCATTTTCGTGCACCGCTGCTTCGGGCTGAATTTACCCGCAAAGAGAACGTTTGGTTTCTGAAGAATATCCAGCCCATTGCAACAAATGATATACCGCAGGATCACAGGCCATTCATATCTGAAATGGCGAAGGAATTTTTCAAAAAACGAAATTCGGGTTCCAGAAAAAAGGAACCCAGGTACGATCTTGCAATCCTGATTAATCCGGATGATACCATGCCGCCATCCGATGAAAAAGCTGTAAAGCGCTTTATTCGTGCGGCCGAGGCTCTCGATTTCTACACCGAACTTATCACAAAAGATGATTACAGCCGCCTGAATGAATTCGACGCTCTGTTTATCCGCGAGACCACCAGCGTGAATCATCACACCTATAGAATGGCTCGCCGGGCCGAAAAAGAAGGGCTGATTGTGATTGATGATCCCAACTCCATTCTGCTCTGCACGAATAAAGTATATCTTGCAGAGCTGCTGAATAAGCATGCTATTCCGGCGCCTGAAACTCTCATCATCAGCTCCATTCAGCCGGAAGTGATTGAAGAAAAACTGGGCTTTCCCTGCATTTTAAAACAACCCGACAGCTCGTTTTCACTGGGAGTTTTAAAAGCGGACAATGCTGAAGATTTTTCTTTAAAAGCAGAACAGCTCCTTGAGAAATCAGAGCTTTTAATTGTTCAGCAGTTTATCCCCACAACCTACGACTGGAGGGTGGGGATACTTAACGGCAAACCTATCTATGGTTGTAAATATTTTATGGCCCGTAAACACTGGCAGATTTTTGAACGGGCGGGCGGTAAAACTCACGAAGGTGCCACAGAGTCGGTCCCTGTTGATCAGATCCCTCCCGGGGTTTTAGAATCGGCACTCAAAGCCGCAAACCTTATTGGCGACGGGCTCTACGGTGTAGACCTCAAAGAGATTAATGGTAATGTTTATGTGATTGAAGTGAACGACAATCCCAGCATCGATTCGGGAATAGAAGATGCCATTTTGAAAGAAGATCTCTATAAAATTATCATGGAAGAGTTTTTACGGCGAATTGAAAAACAGAAAAGGATTTCCCTATGAGAAAACCGATTTCCATTAACAGAAAGCGCCCGCTCTCGCTCTTTGAAGGTTACGGCGTTGAGATGGAGTATATGATTGTAGATATCGATTCGCTGAATGTTCGGCCAATTTCAGATAAAATTCTTGAAAAGGTTGCCGGTAAAATCGTGAGTGAACACTCCTCAAACAGTATGGCGTGGAGCAATGAACTTGTACTTCACGTAATCGAGGTAAAAACCGATGGTGCAGCTGTCGATCCCGGGAGCCTTGCACCGGCATTTCAAGAACAAATTGTGGCTATTGATGATATCCTTGAAGAATTTGATGCACGGCTTATGCCCGGTGCCATGCACCCTTGGATGGACCCCTTCACTGAGGTGAATCTCTGGCCGCATGAATACAATGCCATCTACGAAGCGTACAACCAAATATTTGATTGCCGCGGCCATGGCTGGGCCAACCTTCAGAGTACCCACTTAAACCTGCCCTTCAATGGAGATGATGAGTTTGGAAAACTTCACGCAGCCGTTCGATTGATTTTGCCGTTGATTCCTGCCATTGCAGCAAGTTCGCCCATTGCCGATGGTGAATTAAAGCCGTTTCTCGATTACAGGATGGAGAATTATCGCACCAACTCTCTGTGTGTTCCATCAATCACCGGTAAGATTGTGCCCGAACCCATGTTCACAAAAGAAGATTATAACCGGGAAATATTTCAGCGAATGTATCGGGATATTTCTCCGTTTGATCCCGAAGGAATTTTACAGGAGGAGTGGCTCAATTCCCGCGGTGCAATGTCGCGCTGGGACCGGCAAACCATCGAAATCCGGGTGATCGATATCCAGGAGAATCCCGGTGCAGATATCGCTGTTTTGGAATGGATTATAAATCTGACAAAAGCTCTCGTTGAAGAGATGTGGTCTTCATTAACTGATCAAAAAAGATGGGCAGAAACCGATCTTTACGATATACTGATGGCTACAGTTAAAAATGGTGAGCAGGCAATCATCAACGATGAGAGGTACCTTGCGCTTTTTGGACTGAATGAAGCCAAAATCACAGCCGGAGAGCTCTGCGAACACATTTATAAAGAGATCAGTAACAGCTGCTCATTTTCAGATGAAGGTAAAGAGTATCTCGATCTCATTTTTAATAAAGGCCCTCTGGGAAGGAGAATTCTTGATGCTCTCCCTCAACATTTCAAAAAAGAAGACCTGTTAATTGTATATACAAAATTATGTGACTGCCTGAGATATGGAAAGCCCTTTGAACCATAATATCATCATCTCCTGTGAACACGCTTCCAATGATGTTCCGGCAGGATATAAATCCCTTTTCACCGGCCATGAAAGGCTTTTAAAATCTCATCGCGGATGGGATCCAGGTGCAATTGAAATAGCTAAAACCATCTCGAAAGAGCTGAACGCGCCCCTTTTTTCATATCCATACACCCGCTTGCTTATTGAACCAAACCGGTCTATTGGCCACCCAAAACTCTTCTCTGAAATCAGCAAACCTCTTTCCAAAGAACAAAAAAATGTGCTGATTCACGAGTACTATCTGCCTTACAGAAGCCGGATTATAGATAAAATTGAACATCAGATAATTCATAAGTATAGCGTACTTCATCTTAGTATTCACACCTTCGTGCCCAAGCTGGACGGAAAGGTACGTGATTTCGATATTGGAATTTTATACGACCCAAAACGTACTGCTGAGAAAGAGTTTTCGAAAGCCTGGAAAAGGTCTATCCGAAAAAATCTGCCGAAATTTAAAGTCAAGATGAACCAACCTTATAAAGGCACCTCAGATGGTTTCACCACAGCATTGAGAGATAAGTTTAATGAAATGGATTATCTGGGCATCGAGCTGGAGGTGAATCAAAAAAGTGTAAGCGACATTTATTTGCCGAAATTTTTATCAATGACAATTCACTTGAAACAAAACATCATAACATGTGGGGAACGTTGTAATTAAAATTTAATTTCTATAGATTCGAACCTGCAAAGCAAAAAAGAATTTTAAGTTTTAATTCAATATGACAGAGACCGGAAGTAACATTCAGTCTAAATTATTGCCCATTGCACTGCTTGTATTTGTGATCCTTATTTGGTGGTTTGTATCATGGATCAATCTATTTCCCGGTTTTGCTTTTCCTTCTCCCGGTGATGTTGTATCGGGTTTTATAGAAGAAGCCACTAGCGGGAGATTGTTTAATGATACAGTTGCATCTCTTTTTCGTGTAACAACCGGATTTACACTCGCAGTAGTTTTTGGAGTTCCACTTGGGTTGTGGATGGGTGTGCAACCCGCCGCCCGCGATACACTGTTGCCATCTATAAATTTTTTCAGGAATCTTTCGCCGCTTGCCTGGATTCCGTTCGCCATTCTCTGGTTTGGAATTGGTGATGCTCCTGCAATTTTCCTCATTTTTATGGCGGCATTTTTCCCAATCGTACTGGCCACACTAGCTGCAGTGGCAAACATACCTGCTGTTTATTTCAAGGTTGGTAAAGATTACGGGATGAAAAATCGCGAAATGCTTAAAGAAATTACTTTTCCGGCAATTGCACCTCAGGTGATCACAGCCCTTCGTGTTACGGCAGGACTTTCATGGCTGGTGGTCGTTGCCGCTGAAATGATTGCCGGCCGAGATGGACTCGGGTTCGCTATTTGGGATGCCCGCAACGGTCTCAGAATGGACCTACTTGTTTCAGGCATGATTGTGATTGGAGTAATTGGAGTAATTCTTGACCGGATACTGGTTGAACTCACAAAAATACCTAGTGTAAGGTGGGGCTATGAGCGATAAAATGATCTGTGTACAAAACGTAAACCACTCCTACGGTTCTGTGGATGTACTTAAAAACGTAAACCTTGACATCTATCAGGGCGAGTTTTTGGCGATTGTAGGTCCATCAGGCTGCGGTAAAACCACATTGCTCAATCTTATATCAGAATATGAAAAACCAGTATCCGGAAATATCAAGAGAAACGGCGCTCTACGGATGGTATACCAGCAAGACGGGTTATTTCCATGGCTGACGGTAACCGAAAATATCGGGCTCGGCCTTCGGCATCTCAAAAATAAAACCGAGAAGATGCACCAAATAGAGGAGGCCATTCAACTGATCGGGTTGCAGGGTTTTGAAAACCATTATCCGCATCAACTATCGGGGGGTATGCGTCAGCGTGTGGAACTTGCACGTGCCCTGTCCGGTGAATCAGACATTCTTCTGATGGATGAACCATTCTCTGCACTCGACTATCTTACTCGTCTGAAAATGCGGAATGAACTGGTTCGGTTCCTGAAAGAACGCCCCAGAACAGTTGTACTTGTTACACACGACATTGAAGAGGCCGCTCAGCTTGCCGACCGTATCATACCTCTCACTACTCGCCCTGCAACTATCATAAGTGAAAAGAAAATTCATCTTGAAAAACCACGAGCACTGACTCATCCCGAGGTAGTTGAAGCAGTACACCAGCTATTGATAACTTTGAACCCTGAAAATGACGCATCAAGACACAAATCGATGCTAAACGAATTTACAGCAGAGGAATCCAGATGATCTATAAACAACTGTTCCGATGGGCTGTTGGCCTATTCCTGTTTTTAGTACTATTAGCTGTTCTTCGATTTGAGCCGTGGCAATATCTGAACGGCCTTGGTTTCAATGGGCTAAATGAACATGCTATAGAAATTCTGGACGTAGGCTTCCTGCCCGTCACATGTCACCTCACTTGCCCGGTCACTGATTTCGCTTCTCAAGCCAACATCAACTATCGCTACGATTCGCAGCGTTATACTGATTTTCCCACGATGGTTGAAAGTATTAAAAGTGGCCGGCTTGAAGCTACATTTATGATTGTCCCCTTGGCAATGAAACTGCGTGAGCAGGGCGTTCCCGTAAAAATAGTCTACCTCGGGCACCGAGATGGGTCAACTGTAATGGTTCGTCCAGACCTGAATGCACGCGACCTCACTGATCTTCGAGGCCGTACCTTTGCTATTCCAAGTATCTACAGTAACCAAAACCTGGTAATTCGCAGGCTTATGATGGAACAAGGCATTGATCCGTCCGAAATAAATTTTGTGGAACTACCGCCGCCAGACATGCCCGGAGCCCTATCTGCTAAAGCTATTGATGCCTATTTCGTGGGCGAACCATTTGCAGCCAGTGCCGAGTTGAGCGGAAGCGGAGATATTCTGTATCATGCAAAAGATATCTGGCCCGACTTTATATCCTGTGCACTGGTTGTACATGAACGATTGATTGAGCAGCGCCCTGATGTGGTTGAAAATCTTGTGCGAGGCATAGCAGAGAGTGGAGAATGGGCTGAACAAAATCGGCTTGAAGCCGCCAAAATTGCCGCACCTTATTTCCGTCAAAATGAAGAAATAGTACGCCACGTACTCACCAGGCCTCCTGATCGTGTTAGCTACAGCATGCTGAATCCAACCGACAGCGAGCTCCAGCGTATTCATGACATGGCAATTGAAACTGGAATTCTCAGCACACCTGTACCCATAAGTGAACTTGTTGACCGTTCATTTATACCGGACGAGATCCGGCCACTTCAGATTAATTAATCTAATTATTCAGAGGCAACGTAACCGTAAATATTGCCCCACCCTGCTGAGAATTCTTAGCTGAAATGGTACCGCCGTGTTGAGTGATGATATCTTTTGATATGGACAAACCAAGACCCAAACCAAATTTCACTTCCGATTTTTTTGTGGAGAAGTTCGATTCAAAAATTTTATCGATGATCTCTTCTTTAATTCCGGGACCTGAATCGCGTATCTCAACCCAGATATTCTCATCGTCGTTATTGCAGATGATCGAGAGAGATCCGTTTTTTCCCATGGCATCGGCTGCGTTTAAAACAATATTGGTCCAGACCTGATTGAGCGCAGCCGGATTTACACGGATCTTCGGAATTTCGGGCAGATCTATTTGAATGTCGTAATATTTTATGCGATTACTGGTAAGTTGCAGTGTATCGTGTATCCCTTCGCGGATATCTGCCTCCTCCCATTCATGATCAGTATCAGAGCGGCTGTAACTCTTCAGGCTGCTCACAAGCCCTGCAATTCGGTTACCGGCCGATTCGATATTCTGAAACAGTTTACCTAGTTCAAAGTGGCTGAGGTAGAATTCAAGCTCGGCCGGATCATTTACGTTCTTTTTGATAAACAGGGGAATCAAATGTTGAGGAAGCTGTGCCAGCAACCTTAGTTGAACCTGCGGTGCTTTCCCAAATGTTTTTTTCAGCTCCTTAACCCTCTCCCGGATTGTGGCAGTATCGGGGTAACCCGCTTTTCTGCCCGCATCATACAGTGTGTTTACAAAACCTTTATCTCGGGTTTCGTCCTCAAAACGGTTCAGGAGGTCGGCAATTCGCTCTTTCAGAGTTTCTGTTGATCGCAACAGCGATGCCGTTGGATTGTTAACCTCGTGGGCAAACCCGGCCACAAGCTGGCCGAGGGTAGCCATTTTTTCCTGGTAAATCAGCATATCCTGAGCCTCTTTCAGCTCGCGATATGCCTGTTGCAGCTCATTACGCTCTTCTCTGAGTTTGTTGTTTACTGAGTCGAGCTTCATCTGCAGGATAATGGTATTTCTGAACCGCTCAAGCAGGTTCGCCATGATCAGCTCGTCCATATACTTTTTGAACCTCTCGTTACGCTCTATCAGTGAGCGAACAGCAGCATCAGGAATTTTAAGAATGGATATATCTTCCGATGCACGCGCGGTGGTCAGAGATGGCTCGCCCGTGGTGAAAGCAATAATACCTATTAATGAGCCCTGTTCAAGTGAAATGATAGGATACTCTGAATCAACGTTTGGCTTTTTTTTGTATAGATCAACATGGCCCTCAAGAAGTATATATATGTCATTGAGAGCGTCTCCCTCATAAAAGAGTGTGGTACCTTTTTTGTAACTCTTCACGTATTGATCTACTTCACCATCCTCATCAAACAGACGGCGGATTACATTCGTTACCTGATTACGATCTTCAATCCACTGTTTGCCGAGTTTAAATTTCATAGTGACTTTATGAATCGGTTAGTTTTCCACTCGTGCGGATGTGGTCGGCTATTCGCTCACCGTCCAGTACCTGCATATATCGGAGTGGCTGCGATTCAAAATCAAGCACATAATCAGTCAGCAGTTCCCGTACAATGGAAACCAGTTTTTTTTTCTCCCACGGCTTGGCAATGTAGTGCTTCAGATCGGCATCATTAACGGCACGAACCGTTTCCTGCAGGCCCGCCTGCCCGGTAATAAGTACTTTTCTCGTGTGGTGGGTATCTTCGTTATTCTGCATTTCAACAAGCAGTTCCACTCCATTATCTCCCGGAAGTACATGGTCGCAAAGTATCAAACCTATTTCATTGCCTTCATCAATAATAGATCGGATCAACTCTCTCGCCTCTTCAGCCGTGTCTGCCATCTCAACCGGAAACAGGGCTTCAAATTCGGTAATATCGCGAACGATGGAGTCCAGCACTTCGGGCTCATCTTCAACAACCAGTATATATATTTTCTTTTCCATGATTCAGTTTTTTAAATGATGAACGGCCAGTAAACAACCGATAAAACAAGTATCAGTACCAATCCAATCAACCCGATGATCAAACCGGATGAGATCATATCTTTGGTTTGCACCATCCCTGTACTTACAGCGATCGCATTTGGCGGGGTTGATATGGGTAAAACCATTGCAAAGCTCGATCCGAGTGCAATAACCAGCCCCAGCATCAGCATACCGGCAACACCTTCAAGCAGACCCGATGTTACCAGCGAAATTGCCAATGGAATGAGCAGCGATGCTGTTACAGTATTCGACAAAAAATTCGACATAATCAGTGCTACAGCTCCAAAAACAGTGAGCAGCATCAGGTATCCAAACTGATCCCACGAAATAGCGCCCACCATCCATTCGGCAAGCCCGGTTTCTTTCATGGATATCCCCAGGGCTATACCGCCGGCTATCAGCCATAGAACTTCCCAGGGCAACTTTCGGATATCCTGTTTTTCAAATGCCGAAGTGAGCGTGAGAACAGCAACCGGCATCAATGCAACAATACTGCTGCGAATACCATGAAGGCCTTCTGTAACCCAAAGCAGTACAGTTAGTCCAAATGTTACATACAGAATGATAGCATTTCGGGATTTTTTCAGCTTCCCTGAAAGATCCAGAGTTACATTTTCAACCGCCGGCGGATAGAGACGCAGCAGAACCTGCCACGCAATGAAAAGCATCACAATCGCAAGTGGCAACGCGTAGAGCATCCAGCTGCTAAAGGCTACCTGTACACCTTGCTGGTTCAAAGCAGCAATAACCACAGCATTTGGCGGAGTACCGATAGGTGTGGCTATACCGCCAATATTTGCAGCAAATGGAATAGAGAGTGCAATGCCTACCCGGGCGGGATCACCCGGTTCCATTCTTGCAACAATGGGAAGAATAACAGTGATCATCATTGCCGTTGTGGCTGTATTACTCATAAATGCAGAGAGAACTGCTGTTACAAGCATCAAACCGAGTATGATAAATTTTGGTCTGCTGCCAAAAGGCCTCAGCAGCAGGCGTGTCATACTTTTATCAAAGTCATATTTCACGGAAGCATCGGCCAGTACAAATCCACCGAGAAACAGAATAATGATCGGATCAGCGAGTGTTGCAATAAACTGGGTAAAAGGCAGTGGTGTATAATCAATCGAGGAATAATCAATAAATCCCTCAGCACTGAGCAGAATTACCTGGAAAAATATCACAAGGATAGATGTGGAGTAGATTGGAACGGTTTCGAACATCCAAAAGACAGCTGCAAGCAGAAAAATACTCATTGCAAAATGCCCTGCAAGTGATAACCCCGGAAAAGTAATAATTAGTGGCAGTGTAAACCCGATTAGGCCCAATATCAGGCCCGTCCATTTCATTTTCGACATGTTTTGAAAATCTCCTCTGATTTATAAACCCTAACTTCAAGGTAAATAAAAGTAAGAACAGATTGCAGAAAATCTCTGTAAAACTACTCATCAAACCAAAATAGAAACATAGATTTAATTCAATCGACCTGTGTTCATGCAGAAATGAATAGTTTTTCAAACGATTCTCTATTAATTGTTACATTTAACAGGTTTATAATAAACAGAGCATAAATGCAGTATGAGTAAACGGGCACGAAAAAAAGCGAAAGAGTTACACATTCCTTCTGTAAAGCGCCATATCTTCTTGTGTGCTGATCAGACAAAGCCAAAGTGTTGTAAAATTGAAGCGGGGCTGGAATCCTGGCACTATTTAAAACAGAGACTGCGTGAATTAGAGCTGGATGGTAAAGGTGGCATCTTCAGAACGAAAGCGAATTGTCTTAGAATTTGTAAAAGAGGCCCTGTAGCTGTGGTTTACCCTGAAGGCACCTGGTATCATTCCTGTACCCCTGAGGTACTGGAAATGATTATTCAAGAGCACTTAATTGGTGGTAAACCTGTTGAAAAATATTTAATACTTGAGCACCCTCTTCACCCCGAAAACTGAACAACAATGCTGAAATACTTTAAGCGATGGTTCCCTGCTAAGGATGAGCTCACAAAACCCAAAGCTGCCGGCAAGCAAGCAATTGAGATGCTCAGGCGGGAGTATACCGGTGAGCCACTGCTTGAAGATAATGTGGATCCCAATCCCATTCAACAGTTTCGGGTATGGTTTGATGTGGCACTTGATGCCATAAAAGATGATCCAAACGCAATGATTCTCTCCACAGCAGATGATACCGGGCAGCCATCCTCCCGCACGGTTCTGCTAAAAGGATTTGATGATGATGGTTTCGTTTTTTATACCAATTATCAAAGCCGAAAGGGTAAGCAGATCGACGAAAACTCTTCGGTTTCCATACTCTTTTACTGGCCGGAACTGATGCGGCAGGTTCACATTGAAGGAACAGCTGAAAAAGTTCCTGACACACAATCTGACCATTACTTCGCTCAGCGGCCCGATGCCAGCAATATAGCTGCTCTGGCCTCTGATCAGAGTGCAGCAATAAGCTCGAGAGCAGAATTAGAGAAGAAAAGAGATCAGCTCGAAAAAACATATGCAGGTAATGTGATACAAAGACCTCCACACTGGGGCGGCTATCTGGTAAAACCGCACAGAATGGAGTTTTGGCAGGGACGCCTTAACCGCCTTCATGACCGTATCTGTTACGAGTTTGATGGCAATCAGTGGACAATTCAACGATTATCGCCATGATTCGCAGCTTTTCCCGAAGTGTACTTCATGAACGCCATCGTCTGTCGCATCAGCAAATTGACCGGTTACTGAATGAAAATTCCGGGAAGAAGTACCTTTCGGAAACAGTACAACAACTGGATAAAATTGGTTTTCTTCTCGAACTATCGGTGCTGTTCACCCAAAAAGGGGTTTGGTTCTTAGTACTCAAGGGACCACTACTTTCCCAGCGCATTTATAATGACCCTACCACAAGGCTATGGAAGGATTTTGATCTGCTAACGAAACCAGATCAGGTTACAACTTGTGTTACCCTTCTTTTAGATTTAGGCTTTCAACACGAAAAGGTGGATTGGCCGGAATCTGAAAAGCGCCGGGAGATGATTCTGCACTTTGGTAAAAATCTCGAGATGTATCACCCTGAAAAAGGGATTTCTGTAGAACTGCACTGGAAATTATTCGATGATCGCCTTACAACATCAAAAAAGATGTGGAAATTGATTGATAATCACACAGAAGAAACTTCTTTTTCAGGCAAACCAATGAAACGTCTCTCTCTGGAATTTGAACTGCTCTATCTTGTAATTCATGGCAGCATACACGCCTGGTTTCGCCTGAAATGGCTCACTGATATCCGTGATCTGCTGCAAAGCCACTCTATTAATAAAGAAAAATTTCTGTTACTGACCAAAGAGCTGAGTGCTTCGAGATTTGTTTGTATATGCAACTATGTGCTTGCTGTCTATTTCCCTTCATCAAAACAGCTCCCATTAGATAAACAAATGGATTGCAAAAAACTGAGTGAATATGCACTCCGGGAAATGCGCAAAGAGACAGTGAAACCAAAATATAATTTCCCGGAAACAGTGCAGGCAATTCGCTATAAAATGGCACTTTCATCCGATATTCGATACAAACTGGACGTACTTCGCCTGGTAACCTTTGGCAAACCCGATCTGCAATTTAGCCGGATACCCGATCACCCTCTTTTCTTTTACCTGTTCCGCCCCTTTGGACTGCTGATCCGCAAATTTTACAAATCGCGCTAATTAGTGTGAACTGCTAAAAAGCACTATTTTTAAATCTTCATCTCACAAATCATCAATCAACGTGTCAGAAATCAACCAAAAACCGCCCATCGCTGCAATTGCAACTCCTGTTGGTGAAGGGGGTATTGCGGTCATTCGCATTTCCGGAAATGGTGCCATACAAAAAGCTGCCAACTGCTTTAAAGGTGCTGATCTGACCGCGGTAAAATCACACACGGTACATTTTGGCAGAATAACCGGCAAAGATGGTCGGGTGGTTGATGAAGTTCTTGCAACCGTATTCCTCTCTCCAAAATCGTATACGGGCGAAGATACCGTGGAGATCTCCTGCCATGGTGGTGTTTTGGTAACCCAGGCTGTACTGGAAGCCATTCTGGATCGTGGTGTTCGACCTGCTGAACCGGGCGAATTTACCCAGCGAGCCTTTCTGAATGGAAAACTAGATCTGGATCAGGCTGAGGCGGTGGCCGATCTCATCCACGCTAAAAGTATAAAAGCCGTTGATGCTGCCAACCAGCAGCTTGAAGGGAGACTTGGAGAGCATATTAAACTATTTCGTCAACAGATTATTGAAGCAACAGCTATGGTGGAACTGGAGCTCGATTTTATTGAAGAAGATGTAGAGTTTGCCAATAAAGAGCAGCTTCGCAAGCTACTCGTCGAAGTAAACGGGGAAATTTCAAACCTTCTCGATACGTACGAAACAGGCCGCCTTGTTAAAGACGGGGTCAAAACGGTGTTTATCGGCCGCCCAAATGCGGGTAAATCAACTCTGCTCAATACACTCATTGGTACCGATCGCGCAATTGTAACTGATATTGCGGGTACTACGCGCGATACGATTGATGCCGACTGGAGCTACGACGGCATTCTCTTCAAACTGATTGATACCGCAGGACTGCGCGATACGGAAGACCTGATAGAAGCTGAGGGAGTGAAGCGATCTCAAAAAGCTTTTGAACAGGCCGATCTCGTTGTTTATCTGAAAGACCTCTCCAAACCGATAGACAGTACTGAACGATCGGAAATTGCCGGTTTCCAAAAACGGGCTGATACAACTCCGTTTCTTCTGATTGGCACAAAAATCGATCTGCAAAAGAAATCCGAAGATGAACGATTGCATTTTGATCTGAAAATCTCTGCTCTGGAGGGAGAGAACATCAGCACTTTAAAAAAACTGATGAAACAGCGGGCGCTCGAAAATAAAGATTATGACACATCAAGCCTGCTTGTTACGTCAACCCGCCACAGAGATGCCCTGCAAAAAGCACGCGAAAATGTAACACGTGCAATCTCAGCTCTCGACCAGGGGCTAACCGGTGATTTCCTCTCCATCGACCTTCGAACAGCCCTCAAAGAGCTGGGTACCATCACCGGAGAAATTACAAATGAAGACATTTTAAGCTCAATATTTTCAAGATTTTGTATCGGAAAATAAACCATTTTATATCAACTTCATTAACCGCATATCAGTAATTTTTATTTGAACTGAAACCAATAACAGGTAAATAACATTATGGTAGCTGGAATTTGAGAATCTTTACTCTTACCTGTTAAAGTTTTCACTACTGACATTAATTATTATCCGATATATAAAACATCGAACATTTAAATTGTGACCCATTAGCATCATGAATAAAAAAATCCTTTTAAATGAGACCGACATTCCCACACACTGGTACAATATTGTTGCGGATATGCCCAACAAGCCCCTTCCCCCGCTGAATCCAAAAACAAAACAGCCTGCCGGTCCTGATGATTTAAGCCCTATTTTTCCTATGGGACTGATTGAGCAGGAAGTTTCAGCTGAGCAGTACATTGAAATCCCGGACCAAGTTCGTGAAATCTACAAAATATGGCGCCCCACTCCATTATATCGTGCTACGGGCCTTGAGAAAATACTCGACACCCCTGCAAAAATTTACTATAAGTATGAAGGCGTGAGCCCGAGCGGATCACATAAACCAAATACTGCCGTGCCTCAGGCTTACTACAATAAACAAGAGGGTGTAAAGAGTATCACCACAGAAACAGGAGCCGGACAGTGGGGAACTGCACTTGCATTTGCATGCGCACAGTTTGGTTTGAATTGTGAAGTCTATATGGTACGAATCAGCTACGATCAAAAGCCCTATAGGAAAATCATGATGAACACTTTTGGGGCAGATGTCTATCCTTCGCCGAGCAACCGTACAGAAGCAGGGCGCAGAATTCTCGAGAAGACACCCGATACAAGCGGCAGTCTTGGTATTGCAATTTCCGAGGCAATCGAACGGGCTGTAGGGGACGAACAGACAAAATATTCACTCGGTTCGGTATTAAACCATGTACTTCTCCACCAAACAATCATTGGCCAGGAAACCATCAAGCAGCTCGAATATGCGGGTGATTACCCTGATGTGGTTGTGGCACCTCTTGGCGGTGGATCTAACTTTGCGGGCATCTCATTTCCCTTTTTGAAAAACAATTTAACGGACGACAAAAAGACCCGCTTTGTTGCCGTTGAACCTGCATCTTGCCCCAAGCTTACTCGCGGTAAATTCATGTACGATCACGGAGATTCTGCCGGCTACACACCACTCCTGCCGATGTATACTCTTGGCCACAATTTTACACCGGCTGCAATCCACGCAGGTGGCCTGAGATACCACGGCGCAAGTGTGCTCTGCAGCCAGTTACTGAAAGACGACCTCATTGAAGCGACCGCCCTGCAACAGCTCGAATGCTTTGAAGCAGGAGTTATTTTTGCCAAGGCTGAAGGGATTATTTCAGCACCCGAAGCTACCCACGCTATTGCACAAGTGATTCGCGAGGCAAACCGTGCCAAAGAAGAGGGCACCGAAAAGACGATTTTATTCAACCTTTGCGGACACGGCTTTGTAGATATGGCAGCTTATGATGACTATTTTGCCGGTAAATTGAGTGATCATGAGATTGGAGATGAATCGATTGCATCAAATATCAGTGAAATCGAAGAGCTGCAGCCGCAGGGATAGCCTTGCTGAACACCGAATATGAAATTACGGGTATTGCATGTGATGTTCATGTAATACCCGTACCTGTATAACGGATACTCATACAATTAAAGGAGTTTCCACATCGCCAACAATTCACGGCCCCGTTTGAATGGGCATAATTTGACCGGAACTTATCAAGTATGATCTGATAATTTGATCTATAGCAGGCTGTTCTGGTATCACGCATTCTTGATTATATTGGCTCATTGTTTTTTCGGTAATTTTTTATTCCTGACAAAATTTTACTGGAATATTGGTCTGCATTCAACCTGCTTTTTCAAAAGATTTAAGCTTTCAATGACGGCAAATTTTCTATCTTATATTAGTTTATGCTTTATGCATCAGTTAATCTAAGATTACTATTTCAACTACAATATCTGATTCAAATGTCCATAAAACCACTATTCATTCTATTAGGTTTTGTTCTATTGGCTGGAATATTAGTCATAAACTGCTCTAGGGAACCTGATGCCGAGCCCATACAGGAGGCTGTGATACCTTACGACATTGACACGATTGATTTTACTGTTTTGCGACAATGGAGACCGAATGACAACCCGGCAGCTTTGGGCCTGGAAGTGCTGATTGGGGAAGAGGGCGCTGTTTATGAGAATATCATTCAGATGGTTCGTGAACTGGGGAGTAATGCACAAATTTCCCTCATCAGGGTTTTCCAGGATGAACAGGCCTGGAGAGAATCGAGAACTTCTAACTTTACAGAGATCTACGACCGGGGTTACCTCGCATTTTACATCAAAAACAGAACCGGTAGCGGGGCTTACAGCGGGCTTCATGAAATTCGCTGGTTCCAGCAGGAAGGCGAGCTTGAGGAGTTGAATGGCACCACCACAACATTTGTGAACTGATCTGATTATTGACCATCCTTACATTTTCGTGGTTTGATGAATCGTCTGAAGCACGTTTTCTGTTTATATTGAAAGTCATCAGTTAATAAATTACCTCCGGTGCATTCAATATGAACCTTCCAAAATCATTCGCCAAAGATCTGCTGCTCGCTCATGAAAATGCCTTTATGTGCCCGCCACCGGATATGGTCGTAAAGTTTTTCAACGATCTGCTGGGGCTTCTTTTCCCGGAGTTTGCCATTATAAGGTGCACCTCAGAAAAAGAGATCTCTATGCGGCTTGAACGGCTTCAAACAGTTTTCAGAAACATTCTGAACCAGAACAAAGAGTGCCTGAAAAGTGCTGAAACCGGCATTGAAACCAAACTCTTTTTTGAGCTGCCGGGAATCCGGGAAGCTCTGCTGCTCGATATCGATGCAATGTATATGGGTGATCCCGCCGCAAAAAGCACTGCTGAGGTTATTCGCACCTATCCGGGATTTTATGCCATTGCAGCACACCGTATTGCTCACTTCCTTGAGTCGCTTGGTATAAAATTAATTCCGCGTATCATTTCAGAACATGCCCACCGCCAAACCGGCATCGACATCCATCCCGGCGCTAAAATCGGCACCTATTTCTGTATCGATCACGGAACCGGCGTTGTAATTGGTGAAACAACTGAAATCGGTTCGCATGTAAAAATCTACCAGGGTGTTACTCTTGGCGGCCTCAGTGTAAAAAAGGAAGATGCTAAAGTAAAACGGCATCCCACCATAGAAGATCATGTGGTTCTCTACTCAGGAGCCACTATTTTGGGTGGTGATACAGTCATCGGGAAGGGCAGCATTATTGGGGGAAATGTTTGGCTTACCCGGAGTGTGCCGGCGGGATCAAAAATCTACTATAAAGCAAAAATGACGAATAGTGATGGCGATACAGACACCATTACCGTTAAGTAATTTCTGTCTGTTTTAAGCACTACATTCAATCAACATCTCACAATATTATGAAACTTGAAGAGCTGATCGGAAACACACCACTCGTTGAATTAGAGAAAATTCCCGTCAACAAAAAAGTAACAATCTACTGTAAACTGGAGGGGCAAAATCCCGGCGGAAGTGTGAAAGACCGCGCTGCAATGGGTATGATTTCAGGTGCTTTAGAACGAGGAGATGTAAAACCGGGCGATACACTTGTAGAGGCAACCAGCGGAAATACAGGAATCGCACTGGCAATGATTGCAGCTATGAAAGGGTTGAAAATGATCCTCCTGATGCCTGAAAATTCTACCGAAGAGCGGATCAAATCGATGAGAGCTTTTGGGGCTGAAGTGATTCTCACCCCGGCTGAAAAAACCATTGAGTACTCCCGTGAACTTGCCCAGAAAATGGCTGATGAAGAGGGGGATTTTCAACTGAACCAGTTTGCCAACCCGGATAACTATCGCTACCACGAAAAAACCACGGGACCCGAAATCTGGCGGGATACCGGAGGAAAAATCACCCATTTTGTATCTGCGATGGGAACAACCGGAACCATTATGGGCGTTTCGCGCTATCTGAAATCCCAAAACCCAAACGTCCGGATCGTTGGCACGCAGCCTACGGAAGGCTCATCCATTCCGGGTATCAGGCGATGGTCGCCTGAGTTTTTGCCGAAAATTTTTGATGCAGAGAGAGTAGATCAAACTGTAGATGTTAGCCAGGCTGAAGCGACTGAAATGGCACGGAGAATGGCAACTGAAGAGGGCATTTTTGCCGGCATGAGCAGTGGAGGCGCGCTTGCTGCAGCTTTAAAAGTTGCCGCAGAACTGGAAGAGGGCGTGATTGTATGCATCACCTGCGACCGTGGCGATCGGTACCTGAGTTCGGATCTCTTTGGGGTATAGTATTTCCGCTATAACCCCGGCAAAAAGCTCTGGAATTCATTGCCCTCTTTATAAAATTACTCATATCGAAGTGATTCCACAGGATCTACCCGGGACGCTTTAACTGCGGGAAAAATACCGGCAATCAGGCCAATCAAAACCAGAACGGTGATGGTAACAGCAACAGCTACTGCGGATATTTCCGGTTTACCCAAAAATTCCCCGGGACCATCGGTCATATTCAGGGCTAATACTCCCTGCACGATGGCTGTAGAAATTGCCAGGCCGATAAAACCTCCAAGAAATGAGATAAAGAGTGATTCGAACATGAATTGAATGATAATGTGGATTTTCCTTGCACCAACTGCCAGTTTGATGCCAATTTCCCGTGTGCGCTCCTTAACAATTACAAACATGATGTTTGCCACGCCCACTCCCGCAATCATCAGTGTGAAAAAGCCCACTGTGAAGAGGAAAATTTCGAGACCAGTATTTATCGTTCGGTTCATCTCCTCCTGCTCAATAAAATCCCACATCGGCAGTGCCTGTTCATCAGCCGGGTTGAACTTATATTTTGATGACATCAGTGAGCGGATGCCATCCACAATTTGTGGCTGCAGGGATGCATCGGCCGGCCTTACAAGAATAGAGTTTATATTTCTGTGGCCATATATATTTCTGAAGGTTGTATATGGTATAATCGCCCTGTTTGCATCGGGCCCGAAGTTCATGGAAGTCTGCATTTTCGGCTTCATCACGCCAATTACCGTAAACGGACTCCCATCCAGCCTTACCTCTTTGCCAACAGGGTCTTCATCACCAAAAAGACGCTCGGCAATATCATCACCCAGGAAAAGCACTCGCCTCATCTCAATCACATCGCGTTCGTTGATGAATCGGCCGCCTGCTGCTGGGTACATGGTTCTCATCACTTCAAAATCGGGATTCACACCTTCCATGTACGTAGTGGTTGTATTTCGTTCGGTTTGCAGCCGTGCACCTCCCCTGCCATACTGCGGACTCGAATATGCAATTCCCGGTACTGCCCTGTCGATCAGTGCCACATCATCTTCGGTGAATCGAATCAGCCGCCCCTCTGCTTGCCCTTCATACGGCATGCTGGTTTGTCCGCCAAAGACCATGATCACCTGATCACCCGCTCCAAGCATTCCCTCCAGCATTGAGTTTCCCAGGCCGCGGCCAAAAGCAAGCAGTAACACAACAGAAAGCGTACCCCACGCTATAGCTATAATCGTGAGCGATGAACGCAGCTTCTGTTTGTTTAAATCAATAAAAAATTCCCTGATAATTGTGAACCACATATTTTTATATGATTTAATGTGAGTTCGATATAAAAATTTGAAAAAATAGCCTCCCCTCCTTCGTAAGGAGGGGCCGGGGGTGGTTACGGCTCTTAGAGAAGGGGTAAATGTTGAATAATTAGCGAATTAGCATGTTTCAACCACCCCTAAATCCCCTCCTTGAAAAGGAGGGGACTTACTGATTGCCATATTCAAAGAGTTTATATCGTATTCACGTTGATTTAGGTTATTGATTACTTACCTCAGGCATTCAACAATATCCAGCCTTGATGCCCGCCAGGCAGGCAAAAGCCCCGATGCAAAACCCACAAATCCCAGCACCACAAATGCAATGAGGCCTACTTCAGGTGAAAAGTGTGGTGAGCCAACAAACTCCTGAATCGGCAGGTTTTGGGTTGCCTGAATAAGAAGCCAACCCGTAAAATATCCGGCTGCCGCACCTATTCCCACAATCATAAATGTCTCCAGGAAAAATTGAGACATGATATGATGCCTTCTTGCCCCGGCCGAACGCCGGATTCCAATCTCTTTCATCCTCTCCTGAACCACCACAAACATGATGTTCGCCACACCTATTCCACCTACGGCCAGAGTAAAAAAGCCGATAATCCCCAGAAAACCGTTGATGCCTAAAAACAGCACATTGATCAGCGCCCAAAATTCATTGGTATCCCAAATATTGAGTGCATCTCTGTCGGTAGAATCAAACCGGTGTTTCCGTGCCATCACTTCGTAAATCTGATCCATGATTGCAGGAGCCAGTGCCGGATCGGTTGGAGTGTAGAGAATATTGTTGATGTAATCCGTACCCAGCATCACCGACATGGTTGTGGCAGGAATAAATGCCCTATCGTAATCGCGCTGGGAGTAGGATGAGTTTTGAATTTTATCCTGCATCACGCCAATTACTGTGAATGGCGTTTGGTTTACCATCACCTGTTTGCCGACCGGATCTTCCTCACCAAAAAGATTTTCTGCCAGGCGATTTCCCAGAAAAACTACTCTGCGCCGCTCTTCTATGTCGGCATCGTTGAGCCAGCGGCCACCGGTCTCTTCGTAAATGTTGCGAATATCCGCATAAACGGGATAGACCCCTCCAAGTGATGAATTTCTTCTTCGCTCACCAACCGACATCTGAAATGAACGTATATACTCTGGAGTTACCACGTCCAGATCAGGTATTTGATCTTTCAGGAGCTGAGCATCGGCCTCCCGCATCCGAACGGGTCGGCCGATGCCGTAACCTTCGTACGCTTTTGTGGTCTGCCCGTTGAACATAATGGCAAGCTGATCGCCCATTCCGCGCATATTCAGTACGGTTTGATCGCGAAAACCAATGCCGAAAGCAAGCAGCAGAATAAGCGTTGCAGTTCCCCACATTATCCCAAAAATGGTAAGGAAACTGCGCAGCTTCTGGCTGTTTAAATTACGGTAGAGATCGGTTATGAGGTTTGTGATCGACATGGCAGTATTGAATGGTTGAGCAGAAACATTATCTCAATGAGAGCGATCGCAACGGCCGCTCAAGTACTCTGTCGCCTTCGGTCAGCCCCTCTTTCACCGCAACTGTAATGGCATCACTCAGGCCAAGCTCCACCTCCTTTTCAACACGGCTCGATGGCTCTGCACCCGGCACTTCAACGAATGTTTTGCCATCTCTCATAATCACAACCCGTTCGGGGATGGTTATGGTGTTATCCATTCGCTCGATGATAATATCGGCATTGGCAGAATAGCCGGCCCGCAGTACAGCGCCATTTGCATCTGTAATCACAATCTCAATCGGAAAAACAGTTGCATTATCCTGGGTTCTCGCTTTCAACGAAATACGGGAAACTTCACCCTGAACCCTGACATTTGGCATTGCACCGATTTTAATTTCAGCACGCATCCCCTCTTCAAGTTTGCCAACATCAATTTCATCAACTGTTCCTTTAAAGAGCAGCCTCTCCATACCTGCTATACTCATCAGCGCAGTACCTGCCTGGTAGGATGTAAGCGGAACAACCGGTTCTCCAATATCAACCATTTTTTCGAGAATGAAGCCGTCAATAGGCGAGCGAATGATCGATTCAATAACTGTATCACCGATAGAGATGCGACCCGATTCAAGAAGGTCTAACCTCTCACGATTTATCTGAAGGCGAACATCCACATCGTGATATCGCTGCTCCATCTGATCGAACTCCTGCTGTGATACAAGATTTCGCTCCCGCAAAACCCGCTTCCGTTCCAGTTCACGCTCAACGTTATTTTTCTCAATCTGGGTACGCTCCAGATTTCGTTTTGCCTCGGCAAGTTCAAGAGGGGTTGGGTCGGGGCGCACTTCAATAAGCGGCTCACCTGCCCGCACATAATCGCCCGGCTGGGCAAATATTTTGCTAACCACGCCGGAAATTTTCGATTTGATTTCAATTTCATTTTCCGGCTCGATATTGCCAACAGCAAGGGCTTTCTCCACAACCGTTCCGATTTCTGCCACAACATATGGATCGGTTTTATCGTGGTCTGAAGCGGAGCGGCTTTGAAGATAAATAAATGCCCCGCTTGCCATTACTATGATCAAGGAAAGGGTAATCCAAACTCGTTTTCGTTTCATCTTCAGCATCCGTTTTATTGATTGGTAAACTTTGTTGTTTAACAATCTCTACGGAAGTTTTTGGGCGAGGTTACTGCTCACTACACCGGAAACGAAAAAAAGTTGGTGAGAAAAAGAACATTTTTTGGCAGAAGTACTTTAAAAATCAGCACTCTCTGTAGTAAATAAAATTACCGGAAAAAATTTTCGATAACCGAAAGTATTCAGGAGAAAATATTCCCTATTTCATATTTACAAACTGGAGCGGTATGCCAAAATCTTTTCCTTTAAGATGCTGTATCACATCCTGCAACTCATCAATTTTTTTCCCTGTAACACGTACCTGTTCGTCCTGAATGGCCGGCTGCACTTTGAGTTTGAGTGATTTGATCTCCTTCACAATTTTTTTGGCTGTTTCGCGATCGATACCCTCTTTAATGGCTGCCGTCATTTTAACATGACCCTGGCTGGTTCCCTCTTCATCGCCATACTCCATAACTTTGGGCTCGAGGCTGCGCTTGATGAAATGTTTGATCAGCATGTCTTTCATCGCACGTAATTTCATGCTCTCCTCTGCCGACATTTTGATGGTTTTTGACTTTTTATCGTACTCGGCTTCGGCGTGAAGACCTCGAAAATCATATCGGGTAGATACTTCTTTCAGTGTATTATTAACGGCATTGTCCACTTCCTGATGGTTAATTTCATTTACTATGTCGAATGATGCCATGTGTTTAAGAATCTCTGTTTGTGTTTGAATTTTACACTAAAAAAGATAATAATAATCAAGTGATTTGTCTGTCCGAAAAAGTGTAAAACAATAATAAGGCAACATGGATCTCCAATCCCTTCTGGTTCTGCTTGAAATTACCTTTCCGTTTATCGGTGTTGCAGTGATTATTATTCTTGCTAAAAAGTATGAAGGGAAGGAGAGGTGGATTGTGCTCATTTTAGGGCCGGGACTTCTGCTCGTATTGAACTATCTGTTCATCGCATACGATATTATCGACGGAAACCTGCTTACAGTTACAATAATGGCGCTCATGCTAGTTGGTGCCTGGTATTACTACATAGCTCTTGTAATTGTTGGTCTGATTCTTTGGTGGAGAGGCAGCAGAGAAAATAAATAACCTGAGCTTCAGATATGGATATAGATCTAATAGTACCCCTTAAAAAGGGGGTATTATTTGTAAACTGAATACGAACAGATTCTATTTTCACCCTCTTATCTGAACCCTTCTGTTTGATGGGTAACTATAGTTGCGTTAAAATGAATCTAAATCTATCAGTTGCTAAAAAATTGATTGCTGGCAAGTAATTTCCCTTTTCCCGAAGCGGTCGTGACAGGTTAGAGCGACAGGTTCACGCGCGTTCAACACCGGAAAGAAGGATTTGTTGACAGGAGTTGATTAAGGAAAGAAAATTAGTACAGAGAACGCGGTTACCGGTTAAAAATATCTTTATTAAGAACCTGCGAGAGTCCGGTTGGTCCTCGCAGAGTTTGCCTTCATGGCAAGGGAATCTTTCTGGACATACGTCCGGCGCTTAAACTGCATTGGTAGGTAAAAAATGCTGCGATGTGTAATCATCTAAACAACCCGAATATTTAACTGAATGTTTACATTAAATTTCTTTCTTTTGAAATAGCTTAATTGTAGATGCCCAAACTTCAACGCTAATTCTATCCACTCATCCATTATGTCTGATCAAAATTCCAAAAAGAAATTTCTCAGCTCAAGGCGCGAATTTTTAAGGAAGGCCGGGCTGCTGTCCAGTGCCGGTTTGTTGCCGATGATTCTTCCCGCCGAAAAAGCCATTGCTGAGCCATATCAAAGAAAACAGAATGAGGCTGCCCTTGTTCCCGGCAAACCGGTCCGGATTCGGGGCCAGGTAACATCAGAAGGATCTCCGCTTGCCAAGATTGCCGTAACCGATGGCCTCCGGATTACTGAAACTAACAACGACGGTACATACGAATTGTATTCCGACGGACGACGGCCTTTCGTATATATCACAATACCGGCAGGGTATAATATTCCGATAAACCCAACCGGTACAGCCCGGTTCTTTGAGCGAATCAAGCCTGGAAATGATGACATTGCAGAAATCTCGTTCGAACTGGAGCCGCGGCGTGTTAGTGATGACCATCACCACTTTTTGCTGCTTGCTGATCCGCAAACCCAAAATATGTATGAAGTGGAACGGTTTCACTCCGAAACCGTTCCAGACATCGCAAATCTGGTACCCCAATTTGGTGATAAACCGGCATTTGGTATTGGCTGTGGTGATTTGATGTTCGATGATCTGGATCTGTTCCCGGAGTATGAAAAAGCCGTCTACAAATCCGGAATTCCTTTTTTCCAGGTACTTGGCAACCACGATATTCTGTTTGACGTACGTTCTACCGAGGCATCCTATGAAGTATTTTATGAATATTTCGGACCGGCTTACTACTCGTTTGACATGGGTGAGATTCATTATGTGGTGTTGAACGATATTTTCTGGCACGGTAAAGGATACGTTGGCTACATCGACAGGGATCAGCTCGACTGGCTGAAGGCCGATCTTGCACGGGTTGAAGCCGGACGTACGGTTGTGGTATCCTTGCATATCCCTGTACTGAGTATGCAATACCGGCGTCTGGGGCATAACAACCCACCCACACATATTTCTGTTCAAAACAGGGAAGAGCTCTACAGGCTGCTTGAGCCATACCAGGCACATGTGCTTTCGGCGCATACTCACGAACACGAGCACGTATTTGAAAACGGCATTCATGAGCATATTCACGGAACCGTGTGCGGAGCCTGGTGGAGCGGACCCATCTGCTGGGATGGCACTCCAAACGGATACGGCCTGTATGAAGCGCGAGGCAGTGAATTGCGGTGGACCTATAAATCTACCGGTTTCGATCTGGATCACCAGATGAGGGTATACAAAAAAGGGAGCGATCCGGATGCGCCCCACGAAATAGTTGCCAATGTGTGGGACTGGGAGCCCGAATGGAACGTAGTTTGGTACGAAGGAGGCGATCGCCGGGGCCGTATGAGCCAGCGTCTTGGGCGCGACCCAAAATCGGTAGAACTCCACTCCGGAAGCGACAAACCCGAGCGCAGGACCTGGGTAAACCCCCAGCTAACCAATCACCTTTTTTACGCGCCGGTTTCCGGTGCTGAAAGCGACATCGTTGTGGAAGCAACCAACCGCTGGGGCGACGTATTTACCGGAAAGATTTGAACCGCGAAACACTGCTTCGGAAAAACAATACCTGGTTTATAGCATACTGAAGAAACAGAAAAAAGAGCCGGGTTTAATAAAACCACGGCTCCTTAATCTGGTCGAGGTGATAGGATTTTGTCGAAGGTAACTCCATAGGTGTGAACATTACGATCAGCGCCTGGAAGTTGCCTGTTATTAACCGGAACTTGTTGGATGGCCTGATGATCAGGTATACTTATTTGAGAGATGACTTTCAGGCAAAGACAGACGAGTTAAGAGATAAGCTAAAACAAATATTATTTCCCCATATCTTCGAGTAAGCGGGTTGAAAATGCAGGAAGAACTTTGCCAAATTGAATTATTGTGTCTTCAAGCTCCTCTTCTTTTTTCCTGGCTATTTGGTTCAGTTTCATGATTACAACCTGTGGATTCATCGAGTAAAGCGTGAGCAGATAATCCTGGGGATGCAGGGCTCTTATTCCCCATTTTTTCAGATTTTCAGGCTTAAAATCTTTCAGGTTAAATGTGATGATGATGTCCAGTTTTTCACGGACTGCTGCTGCCAAAACGTGCCTGTCCTTCTCATCATTGGTCATCAGTGGTATGAGTTCTTCATAGCCGGTAATAAAAGCTTCCGGAAAAGCATTGTTTAAAGCTTGTCTGAAAGTGTCTGCAAGCTCAGGAGACCAGCCTAACTTTTCGACGTGCGTTTTGTGAACTTCATTTAGTATTTCTTCAGTCCACTTAGGCAGAAGAAGCCGTGGCTTTTCGGCCAGTCTCAGATAAAGATCACAAACTGCATAATTTGCCAGGACGTTGGCATCCAAAAGAACTTTATAATCAGCGTTCATCCCCTGTATAATCGCTTTCGTACTTTTCTGCTTTGGCTATTTCGTCAAACAGTTTGTTCAATGTTTTTCTTCGTTCAGAATCTCTATTATCTGCGTACTCTTTCAGATCCCGGAAATAAACACGGCGGTGGCTACCTACTTTGTGAAACGGGATTTCTCCGGATTCCAGCAGATCTACAAGGTGCTGCCTGGATACACCCAAAAAATTTGCTGCTGCCTGCGTGGTAAAAGTTTCATCTTCAGGCATCATCACGATGGCCCGCCCCTGTTTCATCTGTTCTGCAATATGAATCAGCATTTTAAATAGAGGTTCGGGAAGTTCAGTCCGGTTTCCCTCCGCGTCAACCAATGCCGGTTTTCTCCTGCGAACCATTTCTAAAATGGCATTAATTTCAGAAGCTTTAAATTGAGAGGAGTCGATTCGGTGTTCCATAACCCATTGATTAAATATGTTATCTATTGCATTATAACAAATAAACGCTATAAACGCTACGCTTGTTTCATCCACGTATCTAACAGAAAGCACACCTTGCCAAAGGTGAAGTCGCAGATTGTGGACAAAACAGAAAAGACCAGGTTAGAACGATTCCGTTAATCATGAAGCCCCAAAGCACTGCTTCGCAAGAACAGCGTCCGTGATCCTTTTTTAAAGATCCCTAAACAAAAAAAGAGCCGGGTTTAGAAAAACCACGACTCTCTAATCTGGTCGGGATGCGCTACCAGACTACGCCTACTGTCTTCTTAATCCAATTCAGGGCTCTGGCTGGATTTTTCATATTCTTGAGTTTATACTCTATGCGCATCGCTTCACTTTTGGAATTACATTGAATCGATCCCACCAATACCCAAGGACCTTTACCACGTGTATATCTGTTTTGAGTGGAGTTATGACTTTTAATCCGCTCAGCAAGATCTGAAGTGTGCCCATAATAATGACGGTTTGTTGAAGCAGATTTAATGATATAAGCGTGATAATTCATCCCCTCATCAATTAAATTATATAAATAAAAAAAGGGATATCATTTCCAATGTCCCTTTTTTCTCGTTGTCGGGGCGACAGGATTTGAACCGCGGAGTACTGCTCCGCAAGATCAACGTCTGTGATCCTTTTAAAGATCCCACAAACAAAAAAAGAGCTGGGTTTAGAAAAACCACAGCTCTTTGATCTTGTCGGGGCGACAGGATTTGAACCTGCGACCCCTCGGCCCCCAGCCGAGTGCGCTACCGGACTACGCCAC
>JAFIES010000139.1 GCA_020832415.1 Balneolaceae bacterium
ATGCATGTAATTGCATCAAAAGCTGTGGCATTTGGCGAAGCGCTGAAGCCTGAGTTCAGGACCTATCAGCAGCAGGTTGTTGCAAATGCAAAAAAAATGGCTGAGGAGTTCATCAGCAGAGGATACAACCTTGTTAGCAACGGCACCGACAATCACCTGATTTTGGTTGACCTGAGAAATAAAGGTTTAAACGGAAAAATTGCTGAAGAGTCTCTCGATAAAGCCGGCATCACGGTGAATAAAAATATGGTACCTTTCGATACTGAAAGTCCGTTTGTTACATCCGGAATTCGCATTGGTACTCCGGCACTTACCACGCGCGGATTTAAAGAGGATGAGTTTTCAGAAGTTGTGCGACTCATTGATACGGTTCTGAAAAATCCTGAAGATGAAACAAACCTGAAAAATGTAAAAGAAAGCGTTCAGGCTATGTGCCGCGAGTTTCCACTCTATGATTTTGTAACTGCTTAAGTAACGATTGAATATCTAATCATAAAAATTAATTGATTAATCTATCGGCAGTTTGTCGATAAAATAAATGAGCGAATCTACAGAAAATTCAAAACGAAGTATTATGGGGGCTATTCTTCCAAGAGCCAAAGCTCCCAAAGTTGATCCTACTGCTGCAATGTCGTTTCTTGACCATCTTGAAGAGTTGCGATGGAGAATTCTAAAGGGAATGGCGGGCATTTTTGCCGGTATTATTGTAGCATTTTTCTTTTCAGATTTTTTGATCAGGGAGTTTATCCTGGGGCCGGCCCGAGCTGACTTTTTTATGTATCAGATTATGCCAATTAATGCGATAGATCTCTCGCTCATATCCAGGCGATTGCCCGGGCAGTTTTTTACCTATTGGGGCACACTGCTGATTATTGGCACAATTATCGGTTCACCCATATTTATTTATCAGTTATGGGCTTTTATTGAACCGGCACTTGAACAGGCCGAAAAGTTAAAAACGTTCTTTAACGCCATGTTTATTAACTTTTTCTTTCTGCTCGGTATTTCTTTTGGATACCTCATTCTGGTACCATTCGCAGTTCAGTTCTTCACTCAATTTGTTATTGATGAGGTAATCAGTAACGAATTCGATATCAACGCCTATTTTGTTTCCGTTGCGATGTGGACACTTGCATGCGGTATTATATTTCAGGTGCCCGTTGTCAGTTGGTTTTTATCGAAAGTTGGCCTGCTAACACCTGAATTTATGCGTACATATCGGCGCCATGCTATTGTAGGTGCTATGCTGGTTGCCGCATTCCTTACACCACCTGATCCGGTTTCACAGATACTGATTGCAGTACCACTCATCGTCCTTTATCAATTCGCTATCTTTTTAAGCAGAGTTGCAGTAAAGAGACGCAAGAAAGAGATGGAAAAAGCGTTTAGTTCTTCAGATAGCACGAACTAAGATCAGGTTTCAATCGATCCCGAATACAGTTATCTTATAATTCTGTACAGTTTTTAATCATATAATTCTTACATGTTTACATCTTCATTAAGAGCAGTTCTGCTGCTCACGGCGTTCTCAATCTTACTCTTTTCGTGCGACACTTCCGATCCATTCAGAATACCACCACCTGATTTTTCAACGGTTCCTGAGGCTTATAACATCGACAATGTAGAGCCGGTTACCATCGAAGAGGGTGTGGATGCTTACATGCTGGAAGAGGGATCAGGATCATTTTTTGTTACTGTTCGGGACGAAGTTGCAGTATTTATGACTCTCAGAACAGATGAAGGTGAAATCATTTTCAGTACATTTGCTAACGGGAATGAGCAGCCTGTACCACTTTCAGTACGATCATCCGGTACTATTCAGAATGTATTTCAATACTCCGTACTGCTTTCATATACTCCGGGACTAAAAGCCGGAATTTTAGGAATGCAGCAGGGCGAAAAAAGAACCCTTGTTGTTTCACCTGAAAAAGGTTTCGGCACGGCGTCATCAACCAATACCAACGCAGAGTATCGTGAAAATACCCTTATTTACGACATAAGAGTATCTTCCATTAACCCGGGCTAATCGTTCGAGTATCTTTTATCAACCCGGGGCGTGATGTTTGTAAACACTTCATGAACGTTCGTCCCGGCAGCTTCAGCCCAGTCATATGCGTTCCAGGCTTTATCGCCCAGCAGAGTCACTTCGGTACCCGTAGGTATTTTCTCTTTGCCAAGATAGACCATAAAATAGTCCATCGTAACATTACCTGCCTGCGGATAGAGCTTCTCTCCTATCAAAACCTTCAGTTTGTTGCTCAATGATCGCGGAACGCCATCTCCATAACCAACGGGAATCGTCGCAAGAAATCCATCTTTCGGGCACTTCCAGGTGGAGGAATAACTGACCACATCTCCTTTTTGTATGGCTCTAACCTGCCCTGCTGTTGATTTCCATGTAAGTGCGTGCTCAAGCCATCCGTGTCTTGTTTCACCCGAATTATATCCAAGCATGCCAAGGCCCGTTCGAACCATATCAAAATGATCAAAGCCCGGATAGTTTGTTGCTGCACCCGTATTACTCATATGCACCAAAGGTATTTCAGAAAAGCTTGCCAAAATCTCCTTGAAGCGGTCATGCTGAGTAGCCGCAAAATCACTACCGGGATCATCGGCAGTTGCGTAGTGTGAGTAAATACCTTTACAGACCAGACGCTGGTTCATTACTGCAAGCGCTCTGACCTCTTCGCGCTGTGCGGGTGAGAATCCAAGCCGGCCCATTCCTGTATCGAAGTTCAGATGATACCCTGTTCCATCCATCAATACAGAAAAATGTGTTACGTGGCTGATTGTGGCGGTTAAATTGTGTGTGATGTATGCTGCAGCGTTATCGTATGTGGGAATTCCGAATACCAGAATCGGTTTTTTCACACCCTTCATTCTCAGTTCAATACCTTCATCTACTGTGGCAACCGCAAGCCAGTCAACCGTCTCCTCAATATGTTTGGATACTTCCACAGCTCCGTGCCGATATGCATCGCACTTAACCACAGCCAGTATTTTTTTACCTCCTGTTTTCTCTTTTATCTTTAAAATGTTTCTTGTTACAGACTCTAAGCGAATATGTACAAATGAGTTTGGGAAATTATTTCTCAACGGATACCTCCAAAAAGTTTCTTTCTTTTCTTTAAAATTACGTTTGCGGCATTATAACCTGCCGCTCCAAAAACCCCACCTCCGGGATGGCATGATGCACTCGACAAAAAGAGATTTTTTATCGGTGTTTCGTAGTTGCTTAGTTCAGGGGTGGGCCTGAACATAAACATCTGGTCAAAATTCATCTCTACGTGCATCACGTTTCCGCGCAACAAACCATGTTTTCGTTCAATATCGAGCGGGCTTTGAATATACCAGTCAATAAGCTTGCCTTTCATATTGGGTGCATATTTTTCTACCACACCGTAAATTTTTTCCGCTTCCCGTTCACGTATATCGTCCCATTTCACACCATTTGCAAGCTCATACGGATGCCATTGAGCCCAGGCAAACAGAGTGTGTTTACCATCTTTGGCAACATCAGGGTCAATTTTTGAAAATGTCATGGCCAGAACAGCGGGATCTTCAGGCGGATTCCCTTTCATATAATCCCCGATGGCACAGTTCATATACTCCACAGATGGTGCTAAAAGCTGCATTCCGTTGTGAATGAGCGGATCATTCGGGGCTGCTGTGTATTCTGGCAACTCTTCAACCGCACAGCGGATTACCATTCCAAATCCATTACCAATCTGAATATTTTCCACTTTTTTGAAAAGGGATGCATCCAGATGTTCTCTGCCAACAAGCTGCAGCATGGTTGTCTGCACATGTGCATTTGATACAATCAGATCAGATTTGAAGTAATCATCATTTTCTGTCACAACTCCCACAGCTTTCCCTTCAGAGATATCAATTTTTTTAACGGGACTGTCCGGTATAACCTCACCCCCATGCTCAACAATTAAATTTTTCATGGCCTGGGTGAGCATTCCGCTGCCACCCCTTGGATGCTTTGCACCGCTTTGATGCAGCATCGATTGCCAGCCGGCAAAATCACCCGTAGCACTCTGATCTGGCAATGGGCCCGATTGTGCAGCAAACCAGGTTAACGCTGCTTTTAAATAGGGGCTGTAAAATGCTTTATCCACCACACTGCCGTAACTTCCCAAAATTTTCTGCAGGCCATCGATCTGCTCCCCTTTTTTAAACATGGAACCATCCCGAATCTGCCCTTTTGCCATCTCCATAAAGATATTTTTCCCTGATGGAGGAACCATAAATGCCTTCAGCACACCTTTGTTGATTCGCGACCAGAAATCGATAAACTCCTTATAATTTGCCACATCACCGGGTGCAACGTTTGCAATAGATTCAAGTGTTCTGTCCAGATCTTTATGGAAATGGATCACTCCTTTTTTATCAGGCAGCGGATAACTCATAAACGGATCCATCTCGATATAATCCAGCCCGTATTTGGTCAGCTCAAGCTCTTCAATAATCCCTGTTTGATGGATCATGATGTGAACGGATGAGCCCACATCCATCCGAAAGCCATTTGGATTTTCATCCGATTGAAACATCGTTTCCGTGCATACAGCCCCTCCGATGGTATCACGTCGCTCCAAAACACCCACTTTCATTCCGGCTTTTGCAAGGTAACAGCCGGTAATTAAACCATTATGGCCAGAACCAATAATAATCGCATCAAAACTCTTCATATCTCGTATTGGTTAAAAAATGTGGAATGAATTTTATCTTTTAGTAAGTTCTCAAAACAACGGTATCTTCAATCCCATTCAAAACAATCAAAATAAAAAGTAAGCAGCTTCATAATGCAATTTTTTAAGACCTTTTTCGCATCTCTACTTGGTACTATTTTAGGGATCCTGTTACTCATTATTATACTCTTTGCAGCAGTAGTAAGCAGTTCTTCAGAGCCGGAACCGTACATTCGTGCAAATACAGTACTCACAATTTCACTTACCGGCGATATCCCTGAGCGCACGCCCGACGATCCGCTGCAGGAATTACTCAACCCGGGAGCGGGTGCAAAAGTATCGGTGGCATCCCTCAAAAGCAATCTGCGAAAAGCTGCTGCAGATGATAACATCGCCGGAGTTTGGGTAACTGCAAATAATGTGCTTGCTTCGTGGGCCAATTTAGAAGTTGTGTATGATGCACTTGGCGAATTTAAAGAGAGCGGAAAGTTCCTCTATTTCAGCACAGACGATATTGGGATGAATGAGAAAGCCTACATGCTCGCCACCCAGGCAGATTCAGTTTTTTATACTCCTGAGTCGATCTTAAACCTGAGCGGATTTGCTGCACAGATAACTCTCTACAGAGGCCTGCTCGAAACAATCGGTGTAGAGCCGGAAATGATGACAGTTGGGCGTTACAAATCGGTTGTGGAGCCCTATATGAATCGTGCCATTTCGGATGATTACAGGGTACAAATTGAGCACATTATAGATTCATACTCTACAACTTTTGTTAACGCTGTATCCAATAAAACAGGAAAATCTGTTGATGAAATCAATGAAATCCTCAACACACCACCGGTAGATCGTGTTAAATTTGCTTACGAAAATGGTTTAATTGATGTACTGGCTTATCACGATGAAGTGGAAGAGTACATTAAACAGCGAATGGGGCTTGATGAAGATCAAACCTTCCGAACGGTTTCCCATGGACGCTATTCAAGAGTTTCATACAGACGTGCCGGTCTTGAAACCACAGACACTTCCGATAAGATCGCCGTGATTTATGCCTCGGGAAATATCATGCCTCAGCTTTCTGATTCTCCTTTTGGGCAATCCGGTTCCATTACTGTACAGAATTTCAGAAAGCAGATAAACAGTGCACTTGAAGATGATGATGTGAAATCAATTGTAGTTTACATTAACAGTCCCGGGGGTGCAGCTACTACATCCGACATGCTCTGGAGAGAAGTTAAAAGAGCTTCAGAGAAAAAGCCGGTCGTTGCCCACATGGGTACAGTAGCGGCATCAGGCGGTTATTACATGGCTATGGGTGCAGATACGGTTGTTGCCCAGCATAACACCATTACGGGATCCATTGGTGTGGCTCTAATGATTTTCAATGCAAATGAACTACTGACAGATAAATTGGATCTGGATTATGAAACGATCAAATCCCATGAGTTTGCCGATCTGTTTGATCTTACACGTCCTCTGTCTGATATAGAAAAAGATGTACTTCAAAGAGATCTTGATGCATCATATGAGGTATTTTTGAATGTAGTTGCAGAGAATCGCGGTATGACCCGGGATGAAGTTCACGAAGTTGCACAGGGAAGAGTCTATACAGGCTGGAGAGCTGCAGAACTGGGGCTGGTTGATGAAGTGGGCGACCTTGACCGTTCACTGGAATTAGCGGCTGAAATGGCCGGGATCACCGATTTCAAAATCGATACCTATCCGAAGAAAGAGGATCTTTTCCAAGCTCTGTTTGGCGCCGCGGATGCACAGGTACGTTCCATTATGTTTGGATGGATTCCAGAACCGATGCGCAGCGAGGCAGAAACTCTGCACATGATGGCATCTCAGCAGGATATTCGCACCTGGATGATTCTTCCATTCCACATAGACACACGATAAATTCCTCGTTGCATGCGTTTTGAAGTATGATTGAACAATTAAGTGAAGGCTTTTTCGAAATTTTCCAGGATGGTTCATTCCAAAAAATGGACCCATCCAGGCTTGATAATGTGGATGAAGATAAATCCCTGGGAAAATACTCATCAGCACTTGGTATTGATCCCCTGCTGATTCGAAAGGATGGGAAGGTTATCGTTGTTGATCCCGGCCTTGGATGGGGTCTCGATCATAAAAGCAGCTATCAGAACACCTCAAGTGTGGTAACCAATCTCGATATTTTTGAAATTTCACCGGAAGATGTGGATCTGGTGTTACTCAGCCATCTTCACTACGATCATATTGCAGGCTGTACCTATGTAAATGAACATTTTGAGACCAAAGCAACATTTCCCAATGCGCGTTACATGGTACACATTGATGAGTGGAATCATGCACTGGCGCAAGTTCACAAAAAGAGTGATCGTAAAGGGGCAACGTACAATCTTGATGAGTTCTATAAACTGATTGCGGAACAGCGAGTAGAATTTATCGAAAGTGATCTCATTTCACCCATTCCCGGTATCACAATGATCAAAACCGGAGGCCATTCACCCGGCCACATGGTTGCAAAAGTTCAGGATGATACCGGCGTATCCTACTTTATGGGTGATCTTGTGCCAACTGAATATCATCTGAATCATTACGCCATGAAACAGGTGGACTGGGACTCAGTAGAGACGAAAAAAGCGAAAAGAGCCATTCTTAGCCGGGCATCAGAAGAGAGTGCTACGATCTTCTTTTACCACTCTCTTTTTCGCAAATCAGGGAAGATTTCTCAAAACAAGAAAAATCAGTTTACATTAGAGGAGTCCCGAAGAAAGTAATCTCCGAGATTACTTATTCATGGAAATCAGGAACTCTTCATTCGATTTGGTTCCTTTCATTTTATCAAGCAGAAATTCCATCGCTTCGAAGGCATTGTGCTTGTTGAGATATCGCCTCAGCAGTACAACTTTTTCTCTCTCCTCATCTGATACGATAAGCTCTTCCCGCCTGGTTCCACTTTTAAATACGTCGATGGCAGGGAAAATTCGGCGTTCTGCAAGTCGCCTGTCAAGTACAAGCTCCATGTTACCGGTTCCTTTAAACTCTTCGAAAATTACATCATCCATTCGTGAACCTGTTTCCACAAGGGCAGTGGCAATAATGGTAAGACTGCCGCCATTTTCGATATTACGCGCAGAACTGAAAAGCTGCCGTGGAGCTTTGAGTGCTTCTGAATCAACACCTCCGGTCATCGTTCGTCCTGAAGTTCCTGCTGCAACGTTATAAGCGCGTGCAAGCCGTGTGATGGAGTCCATTAGCAAGAGCACATCATGGCCGCTCTCAACAAGCCGTTTTGCTTTTTCAAAAACTATTTCAGACAGACCAACATGATTTTCCGGCTTCTCATCAAATGTAGAAGCAACTACTTCTGCACTTTTTACGGAGCGCTCCATTTCTGTAACTTCTTCGGGGCGTTCATCAACAAGTAAAATGATGATTTTTGTCTCGGGATGATTTCTGCTAACAGCATTTGCAATATTTCGCAGAATGGTGGTTTTCCCGGTTTTTGGCTGCGCAACAATCAATCCCCTCTGCCCTTTTCCAATCGGTGTAAAGAGATCCATAATTCGGGTGGAGTATTCAGCAAAACTGTTCTCCAGTTTAAACCGCATTTCAGGATATATCGGCAACAGATCTTCAAAATCTTCCCGGTTATCCATGTCGCGAGGAATCTTACCATTCACACCCTCTACACGCAAGAGTGCAAAATAACGCTCACCCACTTTTGGTGGTCTGATGATACCGATCACGCAATCACCCTGTTTCAAACGAAATCGTTTAATTTGCGATGGTGAAACATAAATATCGTCCGGACTGGCTTTGTAGTTGTAGTTAACCGAACGTAAAAAACCATAGCCATCGGGCAGAATTTCCAGGGTGCCTTCATTCAGCAAAAATTTGCCCAATTGAGGTGAAATCTCAGCAATTCTTTCATCAAGAGTGGCTGCGTCCGATTCCGGCAGAACATTACTTACATGCTTTTTATTCTGCTTTTTATGCTTTGGCGGACGATTATTCCTGTTGTTGTTCTGCTGGTTTTTGTTGCCCTTGTTATCATCATATGTTTGAATATGATCTTGCCTGCCATAAACAGCGTCTTTTGCAGGGATAATTTCCTTTTCAGGTTTAGGACCGTGAGACTTCAGCTTTTCGATAAGCTCATCCTTTTTTAATGTGGAAATGCCCTTTAGCCCTGCTGCTTTAGCGATGATTTTTAGGTCTTTAACCGTTTTTTGATGCAGCGTAGCCACATCGATTTTTACGTTGTTATCGGTTTGATTCTCCGACATATTGCAATTTAGGTTCGTTGATAATGAATCATTTAGAAAAGCGAACTACTTTTTTATAGAAGTACGCTGCGGGTAGATAATCGTTGTAGTGCGGAAAGAGTTTTAATGTGAGTTTGATTTGGTACCCATCCAACTACTCACTACATGGTAAAAGTAAAAACTTCCGCTAAAAATTACTAATTCTGTTTCAAACAGATTGGTCACCTTTTTTTCGTCAGGATGAATAACCGTTGCATGAGGAAATAAATGAATCATTTCTTCTGCCGATGCTGCCCTTTCACCCTCCATTTGCCAGACAAACAGGTTTGGAAAATCAGACCATAAGCCACCTACTTCCGGTGATAACTTATCTTTAGAAAAACTAAGCACTACCGACCATTCATCTGCGGGTGCAACAGAAAATAAATGTTCTGTTAACAGCTTGGTTGCATCAAAGTTGTGTGCACCGTCAAAATACCACTTTTTTTCGGGTGTCAGCTGTTCAAATGAGGCATTAACCGGGTAATTTTTTCTAAGTACTTCGATGCCTTTTGTAAACTCATTGAGAGTTACCGGGAACAGGTCTTCAAGAATCTGTACTCCCTGATAAACCATGGCAACATTCATCGCATCAATTTTTTTCCCGTCAAGTTGAATGGATAAAGAACCTGTAGTTGTACTCAATGTAACTGTTTTATCTATCAATTCCGGACTTAAGTCTGTGGCCCGAATCAAATCTGATCGATGTTTTTTTGCGATCTCTGCAAGTACATCTTCTGCTTCTTTCTGCAGCTCTCCAATTATAACAGGTTTATTCTCTTTGATAATTCCTCCCTTTTCAAACGCAATAGAAGCAAGGGTATTTCCCAGTATATCTGTATGATCCATTCCAATGGATGTAATAACAGAAATCTCGGAGTTAATTACATTGGTTGCATCGAGACGGCCTCCAAGTCCGGTTTCTATGATGGCGATATCAACCCCCTCACGTGCAAAATACCAGAATGCTACAGCCGTGGTGATCTCAAAAAATGTATAAGCCGAATCTTCAATATGCCGGCCAAAAAGCCTGAAAAATTCAAGTAACTGATCTGCTGAAATTTCATAATCGTCCACCCTGAATCGTTCCTGAACTCTCAGCAGATGAGGTGATGTGTAGAGGCCGGTTTTATACCCCGCGGTTCGATAGACAGAGGAAAACATCCGGCATACTGTGCCTTTACCGTTTGTTCCCGCTACATGAACAGACCTGAATTTCTTTTCCGGATTTCCCATTTCAGAACAAAATGCAACCATCCGATAGAGGTTGAAGTTGGAAGCTGATTTCCCGGAGTTGCTAAACTTTGGAATAGAGTTCAGATATTTTTCAACATCCTCAACAGTGGTAAAGGCAGAGTCCATCAGCTGTTCTCCCCTGATTTACCGACCTTCATTTTCTCTCTGAGTTTGTTGATGAAATCATCATCAACATTGAATTTCAGATCTTCAACTGACTGAACCGGACAAATCTCTTTTACACTATTTGTAATCCAGATGGATTCAGCACTTTTCAGCTCTTCAATCGTAAAATTACCAATATTCATTCTGTAATCTGTGAGCTCATTGACGATCGATATAACTTCATTTCTCATGATACCGGGCAGAATATCGGTTTCACTCGATGGCGTGTAAATTACCCCGTTTCTCTTCCAGAAAATATTGGAAATTGAAGTTTCGGCAATTAATCCGTTTTGATTGAGCATCAATCCGTCATCAAAGCCTGCATCTCGTGCTTCTCTGTAAGCAGCCCTGTAGTGGAGCATATTGCTTAGTTTTAAATCTGCAGGTCTGCTTCGGTTTGGTACTGTTCGAACATCGGATACTTTCAACTTTAGCGGCTTCAACTCACTATCAATCCTGCTGCAATTGATCAGTTTAATAAGCGAAAGGTTTTCATCACGTCCATAACCCGGCTTCTCATTGAGTGAAAATTGAATCCGCACTCTTGCTAAATCTGATTGGAGTGAATTCTTCCTTAAAAGTTCAGATATATCATTGAGCAGATTATTCGGATCAGGGAGTAGTTTTTCAGGGACACCAAGATAGATTAAACCGCGCTTCAGCCGATCAGTATGTTCTCTGAACCTGAAAAGTTTGCCTTGTTCAGCTCGCAAAGTTTCAAAACATCCCGCACCATAAAAAAGACCAGAGTGAAAAGCAGGAATCAAGGCATTTTCTTGTAGAACAATGCTGCCATTCAGGTTTACATAATTATCAGGCTTACTCATCTTGCAAAAGCTGGGTCAATTTTTCCCGAAGTGCGGTTGTATCATCACCAATATGAAAATCCACATACTCACCTGCAGAGTTAATGAAAATTTGTGATGGTAATCCCGGCACATAAACTGTCTGGTAAAATGATGTGCCATCAGCATAGAGAAACGGATACGTTTGATTTTCGATATACTCCAGAACGAGTGATTCATCATCACGAACTACAGCTGCAATTACATTCAGATCCGGATACTCCGATATAAAATCATCTAAAAAACTGTTTACAGCCTGTGATTTACCCGACCATGTGGACCAAAACTGAATCACTACCGGAGCACCTTGCAGATCTGATAACTTTAGAGAGTCCGCTTCTGTGTAAGAATAGAAAATAAGTGTATCGGCCTGTACTTTTTCCATGTTGTTTCTGAAATCGCGCACCTGAGTACTTGAATGCCTGATGGTATAAAATACAATCGCAAGAAATGTAATAGCTGCACAAATTGCGATAAATCGGTTGAAAAATTTAGGATCGAGTCTCATTCCTGGTTTTTAAAGATCAGTATAACGTATTCCGTTTCTTCTAAGAACCGGGCAGAATTGGTTCATTCACTTCATCAACATCATCCACAAAGAACATGGATGCAGCCGCTAAAATCATTGCAGCGCCGCCCAGCATCAGGGATAAAATGGCTTCTCCTTCAAACCAGTTTCTCGTGATAAATCCGAGCATACTTGCGGCGATAATTTGTGGAATCACAATAAAAAAGTTAAAGATACCCATGTAAAGTCCCATCTTTTTAGCTGGCAGTGATCCGGCAAGAATTGCATAAGGCATTGCCAAAATACTTGCCCATGCAAGGCCAATTCCAACCATTGAGATGATCAGAGCATTGGGATGACTCATAAAGTAGATCGAGATCAGGCTTAGTCCGCCAACACAGAGAGCAAACATGTGCACAAATTTACGGCTTGTTCGCTTAGCAAGCGGCGGCAGTGCAAATGCAATGATTGCTGCAAATCCATTGTATACGGCGAAGAGAATACCTACCCAATCGGCGCCTTCATTATAAAGTGCTGTTGTGGGATCACTGGTTCCATAGATGTGCGATGTTACAGCTGCCGTAGTGTATATCCACATTGCAAACAGAGCAAACCATGAAAAGAACTGAACCACGGCAAGCTGGATCATCGTTTTGGGCATGTGCAGAAAATCGTGCATCACAACAACAAGGCCCTGCTCTGTTTTTCCATTTTTCTGGAAAATTCCGGCCAGAAGCGATATGCCGCCCATTACCGTCAGTCCCACAGTTATAATGTATAACTCGAGGTCATATCCTGTTACATAAACCGCAGCAGAGGTTAAGATCCCGAGAAGCAAAAACGTGTAACCAAAATTAATTTTCTTCTGCCCTTCTCCCGCTTCAATTGGCACATCACGTTTTACATCTTTGTCATCAAGCTGATTGTTATCATACTCTTCGAACGCCTCCAGCTCTTCCGGTGAATATTCGTGAGATCTCATTACCGTCCAAAGCACAGCGAGGAAAAAGATCGCTCCGCCGATATAGAACGACCATTTTACAGAGGGAGGAATCATACCCTCAGGAGCCGTATTGGCTATCCCAAAGAGATTGGTCATAATCCATGGCAACGCAGAAGCGACAACTGCACCTGTTCCAATAAAAAAACTCTGCATTGCAAAGCCTTTGGTTCGCTGTTCAGATGGCAGCATATCACCCACATACGCCCTAAAAGGCTCCATCGATATATTGATGGATGCATCCAAAATCCAGAGCATACCGGCAGCTACCCATAAAACGGGCGAGTTTGGCATGATGATAAGTGCAATTGAAGCGAAAATTGCACCCCACAAGAAATAGGGCCTGCGGCGGCCAAGGCGTGTCCACGTTCTGTCGCTGAAATATCCAACTATGGGCTGAATTACCAGGCCCGTAACCGGAGCTGCAAGCCAGAGAATGGGAATCGTATCAACGTTTGCACCGAGGGTCTCAAAAATACGGCTGACATTTGCATTTTGCAGTGCAAACCCAAACTGTATCCCCAGAAAACCAAAACTCATGTTCCAGATTTGCCAAAAACTGAGTTTTGGTCGCTTCATCTGTTGTACGCTCATACTGTATGTTTGATATTTTTCAGGATAAAAGTGAATATCACTCACTTTAATTACAGAAGCAAAAAGCATTTAACCTTTTTGATCAGCAACTTTTTCAGCGAAAGATCAATGGCTCATGTAAACACGTTCCAGCAGGTAGAAACTGTTTGATCCAATCGTAAATGGCGATACAACTTCCAATTCAGTTCCCTCAAATATGTCAGTCCAGACACCTTCGTGACCTTCGGTAAAGTTGAACGTTCTCTCTTCATCAGAAAAGTTCAAAATGGTCATAACCTGCTCGTGATGCCCAATCCGCTTGAAAGCGAAGATATGTTCATCCTTATCAGTTGCCATCTTTCTGAAATCACCGCCTATTTCACCGTTAAACAGAGCCTGATTACGGGTGTTGATGTCAAGAAGTGTGGTATAAAAATCCTGGTAGCGATAGTTACCCCACTCAATTTCATCTTTCTCAAAAAATTCGAGCTGTTTGTTTAGGCCTGATTCCTGACCATTATAGATTAATGGCATTCCCCAAACGGTGGCTGCAAAAACGGCCATATTTTCAAAATTATCTCCATAGAGATCGCGATCGCCACCCTGCCAGGAATTTTCATCGTGATTGGTGGTAAACACCATTCTAAAATCGCGCTTATGAAAACGTTCAAAATTATTTTCAAGAGCTGCATCAAAATCAGCAAGAGTGGCGAACCCGGCCCCGAAATCTCTCATGGTTTGTGCCAGCTCCCATGTATAGCTCATATCAAAAGCCTGGTGAAGTTCGGGCTCTTCGGCTTCTGCAAGCATAAAAACAGGCTTAATCTGCTCAAGGCGTTCCCGGGCAGTTATCCAAAACTCCGTTGGAACCATGTATGCCACATCCGCTCTGAATCCATCGATATTATATTCATTCACCCAGTACTCCATTGCCTGGATCATTGCTTCCCACATATCCCGGTTATCCACATCCAGCTGGATTACATCTTCCCAGTCATCAACCGGAGGAAAGAAACTTCCATCTTCATCCGTCAGGTAAAATTCAGGATTGGTTTCCGTCCATACGGCATCCCAGGCGGTGTGGTTGGCAACCCAGTCAAGTATCACTTTCATTCCAAGATCTTGTGCAGCAGATACCAGTTCAGCAAAATCGTTTTTATCCCCAAACTCCGGGTTGATTGCTGTGTAATCCCTAATACTATAGTAACTGCCTAATGTCCCTTTTCTGTTTTCTTCACCAATTGGGTGGATTGGCATCAGCCACAAAATTCGCACTCCCATCTCCTGTAACCTCGGCAGGTCTTCCGTAAAAGCCGAAAAAGTGCCTTCCGGTGAATATTGGCGAATGTTTACTTCATAGATATTTGCATTTACAGCCCACTCCGGCGGAAGAAATTGCTGACTGTCGGTAGTTTCTGCAGATGGGTGATGATCATGATGCTGATTACAGGATATGATTCCTGAAAAAATCAGTGCCAGTAGAAATGGTAGTAACGTTGCCCTTCTCATAGATAAAATTGGTTTGTTTGATTGTTTTCAAACTATCAAGTTAACCAATATTTATGTGGAATTTATGTAGCCCAGGTACGGCCGATATCTTCAAAAGGCACGCAGCCTTCATAAATTCCCGGAACTGCCTCGTAGCGAAGCACCTGAGTGGCTCCCACTTCTGAAGTAAAGAAACCTACCATTGTGAGTTCTTTAAAAATGAGGAAAAACTGTGGGCCGCCGGCTCTCTCATCCTCAATAGCTTCCCGGTTTTTTTCTGATGCATATTCGTACTGCTCCTCAGCAGAGAGTTCTGCAAATGAACTTCCTGTGCTGTTTTTGCACGTTTCGTCAAACAGATCAAGACCCGTTAAAAAGCCATTTCGCTGCTCTTCTGTGTATACTTCATTTACCATTTTTTCGATAAATCCGGGCACACCAACTTCAACCGCTCCGGGAGTGTCTGTCTCCGGAATAATTGTATCAGCAAGTGCTTTTGCAAGAGAAGCCTGATTTCTGTCAAAAAGAACCGGTGTCCATTGTTCAGTTGAAGGCGTACAGCCATTTAAAACACCTAAAATTGTAGGGGCAAAAATCACTCCGCCCATCAGGGCAGCTGTTCGTTTTATTGCTTCTCTGCGTTCCATTATATCCCGGATTTATTAAAGATTACCTTTTTTGAGTTCATCAGCTGCATAATTTGCTGCACGTGCAGTTAATGCCATATACGTAAGTGATGGATTCTGGCAAGCGGCTGAGGTCATGCATGCACCATCGGTTACAAATACATTCTGAACAGAATGTACCTGATTCCATTTATTAAGTACAGAAGTTTTTGGATCTCTTCCCATTCTGGCTGTACCCATTTCGTGAATACCGAGTCCCGGTCCGCCGGGTGAATCAAATGTAGAAATGTTTTTCAGGCCTGCTGCTTCAAGCATTTCGGCTGCATCGTTTTTCATATCCTCACGCATTTTCCATTCATTCTCTTTGAACTCCGTATCAAAAACAACGGTGGGTTGCCCCCACTTGTCTCTTCTGTCGAAATTGAGGTACATCCGGTTTGAATGATCCGGAAGCATCTCGCCAAAAGCGGTCATACCCATGGTCCATTTTCCGGGAGTGGTTACGTACTCCTTCAACTGTTCACCGATGGCAAGTTCACGAACGGCACGCGTCCAGCCTTGCCTGCTGGCACCTCCCTGATACCCGAAACCTCGCAGATAATCGCGTTTATCATCACCAAAATTTCTGTATCGGGGAATATAAAATCCGCCCGGCCTTCTGCCCCAATAATATTTATCCTCAAAACCTTCGTACTCACCGTTTGCACCCACTCTGAAATGGTGATCCATCATATTGTGGCCGAGCTCACCGGAGTCGTTTCCTAATCCCTCCGGAAACCGATTTGAACGGGAATTGAGCATAATGAGAGTGGTATTCACACATGAAGCATTCAGAAAAATGATCTTAGCGTAATATTCAATCATTTCCCCGCTTTCAGCATCAATAACACGCACACCGGTTGCTTTGCCAAGTTCTTCATCATAAATAACGGAATCTACAATGGAGTGGGGACGAAGAGTCATATTCCCGGTGGCAGCTGCGGCGGGCAGCGTAGAAGCATTACTGCTGAAATAGGCTCCGTAAGGACAACCGCGCATGCATAGATTACGCATCATACAGCGCCCTCTGCCATTGTGTGGACGGGTTAAATGTGCTGCACGGCCGATGGTAAGAATTCGGCCAAAGTTTTCCATCATGCTCTCTTTGAGGAGTTCCTCAACACAGTTTAGCTCCATAGACGGCAGAAATTTGCTGTCCGGCAACTGCTCAAGCCCCAGGGCTTCCCCGCTGATACCTGCAAAATCTTCTACATAATCGTACCATTTTTCAATGTCTTCATAACGAATGGGCCAATCCACCGCGATTCCTTCTTTGGCGTTTGCCTCAAAATCCATCGGAGCAAGACGATAACTCTGCCGGCCCCACATAATGGAGCGGCCGCCAACATGATAGCCCCGAATCCAGTCAAACCGTTTTTCCTCTTCGTATGGCTGATCCGTATCCTTTACCCACCAGTGTTTTGTGGTTTCAGTAATGGTATAACCGGTACGCATCTGCTTCTCAAAATGCTTTGCCTCTTCAGCCGAAATACGATCGTTATTTGGTATTTCCCACGGATCTTTTAGCATAGTGGGATAATCTTCGATGTGCTTCACATCCCTGCCTCTTTCAAGTACAAGGGTATTTAAACCATTCTCTGTAAGTTCTTTTGCAGCCCATCCACCACTGATTCCTGTACCCACAACGATGGCATCATACGTATTTTTCTTTTTCGTCTTATGATTAAAATTCATGAGATAAATGGAGGTAAAACAGTTTTAGTTGAAGAGACAGTTGTAGATTGAATTATTATACGGAACGAATAATGGAACGTAATCTTACATGGTTAAAGTTTCATTGCGAAAACGGGGTTGCTAAATTTTATTCTAATTCTTTGGCCGTTCTTATCAGAAGCTCCTTGGTTTTGCTGATCTCCTCCTCCTCTTGGAAATCATCGCTTTCGTATTCAATGCCAACATACCCTGTATAACCGGCATTTTTTACGATTCTCATAAATCGGGTGTAATCCATATCGGCTTCATTTTACCTGAAGTACTTTTTGAGGTTTGTAATGAATCAGATTTAAAAAAATCGTTCTGTGGTAATTTGCTTACTTCACCGAAGTAGGCTCTGTGCAATGACCATTGAGCAAGGGATATCTTGAAAAACATTTAAGACAGCTGAAATGGAGTTATTTTTAGAACCTCCCAAAAATACAAGAAACCTCGAATTCTAAAAGTCGAATTATAAAATTTTGCAATTATTTTTATTTCTGATATTTCGAATAGTTAAGGAGTTTTGGGTCTGTAAAATGGCCACTTACCCCTCTAATTGCTGTACAGAATATCCATCACATAATCTTCTTTATCCAACGCATGCGGAAATGCTGATACAAAGTTTAAATCAGGTTTTTGAGAAGAAATGATTCGGGGAATCACATGTGATGCCTGATTCCAGTCATTTTTACCGGTTCTGCCGTTGAACAATATCAGAAGATCGGTGGCTGAATCTGTAGTGAGTACAGCATTTACACACTCTTCAATGGATGCAATACTTCTTAAATTAATTTCGAGCTCAGATTTAATCAGGTAAAGATCCCGATTTATTTTGCTCTCATCCTGTTCGTAATATAGTATTTCGACATTTGTTTTTAAGTTCTCAGCCAACTTAAGTGTTGTTTCCAATAGAGTGATAAAATTACGCCCGGTATAGCTTTGCGGATTGATAACAATTACAATTTTTTTGAAAGTGGAAATTGGTTGTGTGATTTTACAGATAAAGGTTTGCTGTTTAGCTGTTAATAATACCTGATCCAATATACTTCCGAATATTCTCATAGGGGTTGATATGACTCCATTCCAGCCGATTACAATATCTGTAATAGCATGATTTGATGCTGCACTGCGAATCCCTTCTGCGATATTCAGGTTGGTTTCCACTACCGGATTCGCCTCACTATTTACGGCATGAATATGCCCTTTGGCTATTTCCAATGTTTTATGGGCGCGTTCCCGTTGTGCATCTTCTTCACGATAAGTAT